>CAZRXE010001698.1:0-4794 GCA_964603695.1 uncultured Heliomicrobium sp. | reverse complement strand
ACTGGCTTGAAGTTAGCAGCCGGAAATTTCATTGCTTAGTGTTCTGATTTGACACTTTGAGCAGAGGAAAAACCAAAGGATCGTGACACCGGAGGTCAGTACAACCCGAGTTACCACGCGCACACTGTTGCTGCTTTTCATCGCTTTTCTGGCGCTGGTCAGCGGCTTGTTCAATTTGCGCGACCGGTTGAATCAAAAAGCCGTGATGACCGACGGCGTGATTTGGCGGGACGATCCTGAGTTCGGCATCGTGGCGGATCGAGTCGAACCGGACAGCGCGGCAATGCGCGCCGGCGTTTATCGCGGCGACATTTTGATCGGCATCAGCCCCACCGGAAAAGCAAACGAATTCGAGGAAGTCACTCAAACCCAGCACGTCCAAATCTATCTGGATCAAGCCAAAGATCGCGCCTCCGATCCTGACAAAGCGCAAATCAGTTATTGGATCCAGCACCGCAACGATGCCGGCGACACCTTGCTGCGCGACGGCATCGCCGACCTTGAATTAAAACCGCGCCCCACGCACGATCTGCGCGGCCTGTATCTGGTTTTGATTGGGCTGATTTATTTGGGCATCGGTGCTTACTTTTTGCTGCAACAAAGCCGCGCGCCTTACGCCCGGCATTTCTTTGTGCTTTGCCTGCTGGCCTTCATCGCGCACTTCTACAGTCCGACCGAGGAAATGCGCACGCAATTCGACAAAGGAATTGATTTTGCCGATGCCATCGCACTGATTCTGCTCGCGCCGATGTTCGTGCATTTTGCCGTTATTTACCCGGAGCGTTTCCACATCTTCATTCGGCAGCGTTGGAAAGCGGCCTTGCTCTACATTCCGGCGGCCTTGCTGATTGCGGCGGAAATTTGGCTGAGAACGGCCACGCTGCGCGCAATGTTGCCGCTTTCCGCTGTCAACGTCCGCAGCCTGCTGTCGAATCTGGAAATCGGTCTGTTTGCCGCCTCAATGATGGCCGGCACGTGGTTGTTGATTCGCACATTTCGCCGCGCCAAAACCGTCATTGTCCGACAACAATTGAAATGGGTGATGTGGGGAATGGGCGTAGCGTCGGCGCTATTTGCGGCATTTTATCTGCCGTCTTATTTCACTCGCCCTTCTGTTGCAGGCTTCCTGGAATTGATCTCGCTGGGGCCGTTGGCGCTGATTCCGTTGACGCTCGGTTACTCCATAGTCAAATTCCGCCTGACGGACGTGGACGTGGTGATGCGGCGCACCTTCGCTTACATCATTGCCACTATTTCCGTCGCCGCCATGTTCGGTACGGTGATGGCGCTCAGTTATGAATTCCTGCGCTCCCTGCTTTCGCAAGAAGCCACGCTGCTTATTGCGGCCATCGCCATGTCAGTCATCGCCATGCTCTTTGCGCCGGTCAAGAACTGGCTGCAAGAACGTATTGACCGCATCTTTTATGGCGAAAAATACGATTACCGCGTCACCTTGCAGGATTTTGGTCGCACGTTGGCCTCGACCACGGAACTCGACCCACTGCTTGACAGCCTGGAGCGCCGGTTGAAAGAAGTCTTTTCGCTCGAACGACTGGCGATTTTCGTCGAAGACCGAACAGAACCGTCCGGTTTCCGCGTTGCCCGAGAAGAAGGCGTGGATCGGGAAATCAATCTGCCCGAAGACTTCATGACTATCCTGCGCATCCGCAGTGATAGCACAGGCATCGTCCGCGTGGATCATGCCGACGCTGAAGAAGAAACCGCCACCGGCCGTTTGATTCCGCCGTCGGTTTCCGCCACGCGCCGCCTGTTCAGTTATTTCGTGCCTTGCGCCGCGCGTTCGCGAGTGGTGGCCGTGCTGGCGCTCGGACGTTCGGCAGACGGCGCGCTGCTTTCTTCCGAGGACACGGATTTACTCCGCGCCATTTCCGGTTACGTTGCCGTGGCCATCGAAAACGCCCTGCTGCTGGAAGAACAAGGCCGCCGCGCCAAAGAACTCGCTCGCCTGAAAGAGTTCAACGAAAACATCATCGAATCCATCAATGTCGGCGTTATGGTCATCAACCTGGCCGGGCGCATCACTAATTGGAACGGCGCGCTGGAAGAGATTTATGGCTTGCGCCGCGACGAAACCATAGGCCACCGCATCACCGAAGTCTTCCGTTCGGAAATGCTCCGTGCCCTGCGCGAATTGATGGCCCGCAGCGAATGGCAAAAAGGCGAGCCGGTCAATGTCTACAAATTCCGCGCTCAAGCCGCCGACGGACGTGACCTGATGCTGAATATCTCGCTCGCCCCGCTGCAAAGCAAGACTTCCGAAACTGAAGGCACGCTGGTCGCCATCGAAGACGTCACCGAACGCATCCGCCTGGAAGAACAGTTGCAGCAATCCGACAAACTGTCTTCCATCGGCCTGCTCGCTGCCGGCGTCGCCCACGAAGTCAACACGCCGCTGACAGGTATTTCGTCCTACTCGCAAATGCTGATGCAGCAGATTCCCGAAACCGATCCGCGCCATTTGCTGCTGGAAAAGATTTACCGACAGACTTCGCGCGCTTCGAGCATCGTTAATAACCTGCTTAACTTTTCGCGCGTCAGCGATTCGCGCCTTGCGCCGGTGGATTTGAACCGCGTGTTGGACGACACAATCCAACTGCTGGAAGCCCAACTGCGCAACACCGAAATCGAAGTCGTGCGCAATTACGCAGACCAATTGCCGCCCGCGCCCGCCAACGCCGCCAAACTGCAACAAGTTTTCATGAACCTGATCCTCAACGCCAGAGACGCCATGCCGCAAGGCGGACGCCTGGAAATCGCCACCGAAGCCGACATTGATTCGGTCAGCATTCGCTTCCGCGACACCGGCAGCGGCATCGCGCCCGAACATTTGGCCAAAATCTACGATCCGTTTTTCACCACCAAACAAATCGGCAAAGGCACGGGCCTGGGCCTCGCCGTCAGCTACGGCATCATCCGCGACCACGGCGGAGACATCCACGTCCAAAGCCAACAAGGCGAAGGCACACTTTTCCAAATCAGCCTGCCGCTGGCTACCACCCGCCCGCAACTTGCCGCCGCCGGCGATTAATCCAAGCACCCGCAAGATTGGCGGCCTCAACATCCCGTCGTAGAGTATGCCCATGAGCAAAGTCCTCATCACCAAAATCACATAGGAACTCGACACCATCACGCCATTGCAACCCAATGATCTGCTTTATGCGGATTGGAGTGTCGAACGTGGCAGCACGGGCTTGATACGAGAAATCGCCAACAACGTTCGGCGCGTGGAAAAAAGCTAACGAACCCGCGTCCCTTTGTCGTTTATTGCGAAACGGATGAATACCTGAAGCTGGATGATGTAGGTTTCACAGATGTGCTTTTGGCGCTGGTTCATCAACTCTGGCAACACGCGCAAGCCACGGATAGCACGCTGCCGCTCAATCCTGGAAAATGGGAATCCTTGTGGGCAGGCGTCAAGGATTTGACCGGCAAATTTCATTTGAAAGAAGCGGAGTAATTACTCACGGGATTTTCGAGGTCATGCTACCCTCTGACTACGAGTCGCAAAGATGCTTTTAACCCTTGAACAAGTTGATCTACTGCCGAGCGAGGAGCTTCGCCCTTTGCTTAAGATGCTGCTGGCGGAATTCGAGTTACTGCGCCAACGCGTTGCCAAACTGGAAGCGGAAAACGAGCGCCTCAAGCAACAACTAACCGGTTCGACCAACTCTCGCAACTCTTTGCAGCCGCCTTCCCGCGATCGGAACCCTAACCAACCGGAGAAAAAAAGGCTGTAAGCAAGGGCCGCCTTTTGGTCACCAGAGGTCTTCACGCCCTCTGGTGGACAATCCGGATCGAGCCATCCAAGTTCCGGTCACCGAATGCGAGCAATGTCTGGCCGACTTGAGCCAAGTTGCGCCGGAGAATTTCGAGCGGCGGCAAATCACTGAATTACCCGCAGTCAAGCCCCTGGTGATTGAACCGCGGCAGTATCGCACCACCTGCCTGCATTACCAGGCACTCAATCGCGGATCCCTGCCGGAAGGCTTGGAAGCCGAACGATTCTTCGAGCCAAACCTGGAAGCGACCGTCATCTTTTACAAATAGACGCAGCATCTGAGCGACGAACGGATCGTCGAGACAAACGGCGTCTATCACACGATCGTGCCGACGCGTAGAAACGCGGAAATCAGCGAAGTGATGGGCCAATTGGCCGTCAGCGCCTGGGTCAGTGGCTTGCTACGGCGCGCAACTGAAGGCCTCTGCTGAAGTCTTTCAACTTTGCCTGGTCCATCAACTGCGGGACTTGCAACGAGTGCTGGACACCAGCCCGGAAAAACTCTGGGCGCAAGCAGCACAGAAGCTGTTTCGCGAAGCGATCCATTTGCGCAACCGGTTTCTGTCTGGCGAGATGAAACTCAATGGTTTTCTGCGCCGGGTGACGCAAACGGAAAACGAACTCAACGGCCTGTTAGAATAAGGGATCGATAATGAAGCCGCGCAAAAACTGCAAACTCGTTTTTCAACTCATCGTGACAAACTGCTGACATTCCTGCATTACCCAGCGGTGCCACCGACCAACAACGAATCAGAGCAGGCACTGCAAAACAGCTTGGTTCACTGCAAAGTAATCAACGGGTTTCACTCGGAATGGGGAGCGAAAGCCTACGCTGCCCTGCAAATAATTCTTGCTACCGCCAAACAAAAAGGCGAACAAGCTTTTCAAGCATTAGTGAACCTGATGGGAAAACCTATTCTTCCTTTCCTCGAGACCCTAAGCCCGTGAGTAATTACCGCAAAAGTACACGCCGCTCTGGGCAAAACGCCGCGCTT
>CAZRXE010001697.1:0-4724 GCA_964603695.1 uncultured Heliomicrobium sp. | reverse complement strand
CTTCGGGCGATCTGGCGGTGGATGCGGGCAGCGAATTTCAACGGACGGATTGCGCGCCGCGTTCAAGCTTCGGCAACGGCGCAATCACCGTCAGCGATTAAGTGCAGGCGGGGCGTTATGCCGCCGGGCTGGATCCGTTGACGCCTGCCGCCGGGCCGACTGCGCCGAGCGCTTTTGCGCCGACTGATTTATCGGCATTGCTGAAACCTTCAGGCTGGCCACGCTTGTTGCGCGTCGGTTCGCCAACGTTCGGCGCGGGGTAAAGCAGCGCAGTGACGGTCGAATTGCTGGCGCAAGGCGAAGAAAACGCCGTCAGTTTCAGTTTGCAATTTGATGCGCGGCAGTGGCGCTTTGCGTCGGCAACGCTCGGCGAAGATGCGCAAAAGGCCGCGCTGAGTATCAACACGAAGTTTGCGGCGGACGGCCACGTGGGTTTTGCGTTGGCTTTGCCGCCGGGGCAAAAGCTTGAAGCGGGGATGCAATCATTGCTGACCGTCAACTTTGTCGCGGCGGAAAACGGCGGATTGGACGCGCCGCAACCGGCGTTCAGCGATTGGCCGGCGGCGCGCGAATTGGCCGATGCAAAAGCGGAAGTGCTGACTGCGGATTGGATGCCTGGCGGCTTGAGTCTGTTCAAGGCGTCGCCGTCGCAGGATTGGGCGGCAGGCGTGGTGATTCGCGTTGGCACTGATGGCGCGCAACGGTTTGAACCATTGGCGGTCTTTGATCCGGCGCAAAACAAATTCGTGGCCGTGCCGATTGAAGTCGGTGATGAACGAGAGCAAGTGTTTCTGGCGTTGTTCGGCACGGGCTGGCAGCAAGGTTTGGCGCTGGCGGCAATGGAGGTGACGGTGGGCGGAGTGCCTGTCGAAGTTCTTTATGCGGGCGAGCAGGCGTCGGGCACTGCGCAATTGAATCTGCGATTGCCGCCAACATTGAAAGGACGCGGCGAAGTTGCCGTGCGTTTCGGTTACGCCGGGCGGCTGGCCAATCCTGTTAAGGCCTTCATCAAGTAAAACTTTTTGGCTCTAAAGTTTTTTTTCCGCTTGGCGGGATTGGAACGCGAATACTGCCTTACCTCCTGAGAGCCGTCGTGAGATGCTCTCTGTATCACTCGTCGCATTCAGGAGGAAAATATGTTTTTTGTTCGCCCTGCCCGCCGTGGCGTTGCGTGGGTTCGTCAATTGTGCGGACCCACGCGCCGTGGATTGTTTTTGGCCGCTACGCTTTTTTCGCTGGCTTGTCTGGGATGGCTGAATCATTCGGCAGCCATTGTTCAAAATCTGACCGCAACTCTTGTTTCCGCAGCCAGCAATGAAGCCGATGCGCTTGCGCCGGATTCGTTGGCCACGGCTTATGGCCAGCGTCTGGCCACGCAGAGCGACATCGCCACCACGCCGCAAACACAACTGGCTGGAACCACCGTGACCGTTGCCGGACAGCCAGCGTCGCTGCTGTTTGTCTCTCCTGAGCAGGTGAACTTTCTGGTTCCCGCCGGTGTGCCGCCCGGCTTGGCAACCGTTTCAGTGCGTTCCGGGGACGGAACGGTTTCCATCGGCACAACCAACATCAACGCCGTCGCGCCCGCGCTTTTCACTGCCGGCGGAGTCGCCTCCGGTTTTGCTTTGCGCGTCAAAGCCGACGGCGCGCAAAGTTACGAAGCCGTCGCCGAATTCGACGCCGCCAATGGCCAGTTCAAAACCAAAGCCATTGACCTGAACTCCGCCGCCGGCGATCAGGTCTTTCTGGTCTTCTTCCTCACGGGTTTGCGCAATGCCGACCCGTCGCAAGTGCGCGTCATTCTGGGCGGCAATGAATACGCGCCGGTTTTTGCCGGAGCCGTGCCGGGCGCGCCGGGACTGGATCAAATCAATCTGCTGTTGCCGCGCGAGCTTGCCGGCAAAGGCGTGCTCGATTTGGCGGTGATGGCGGCGAATGCGCGTCCGTCAAATACCGCCAAAGTTGAAATCGGTGGCGGCGTTTCCACTCTGGCTGTCAGCGCGTTGAGCAAGCAAACCGTCGTCGCCGGAGAAACATTGGAAATCGAAGGCGTGAATTTGCCGACTTCCAACGTTGAAGTGCTGTTTGCCCCGAATGTTGGTGTTGCGCCCGAAACCGCCACGCCGACAAAACTGACTTTGCGCGTGCCGTATGGCGTGGCTGCCGATGCGGTCAGAATCAGCGTCAACAAACAGGTCGCTTATGTCAGCCCTCAACCGCTCAACATCGTGACTTCGGTCAGCGGCTTTGTGCAGGAATTCAAAGACAACGCGCGCGTCGCCGTCGCCGGGATGCCAGTGATCTTGACCGAACCCGGCGGACGCCGTTTGGAAGCCGTTACCAACAGCGCCGGAGCGTTTCTGATTCGGGATGCCGCCGCGTCTTCCCGCTCGACACTTCAGATCAAGGGACAGGCGGCGAATGGGTTGAATTACGAAGTGCCGCCGTTCAGCGTCCGCGTGTTGGGCAACCGCGACAATCAAGCCAGCCGCGAAGACACGCCTTTGATGGTTGAACTCAGACCGAACGGCGCGGTGACGACCAGCCTGACAGCCGGCAACGAAACTGCCGGCGTCATCACCGCCGGACAGGTTGTTTTCGACACCGGCAATTCAACAATCAACTGTCCGGGCGGTACGACGAGTTGCCAACTGGCGCTGGCTGTGTTCGACCCCGGACGCACGCCGACGAATCTGCCCGCCGGAGTTTTCAGTTCGACCATCGCGCAACTCACGCCTTTCGGCGCAACGCTTGCGCCGGGCGGCAAGCTGACGTTTCCAAACAGCGACTCGATTCCAGCGGGCACACCGGTGCGCGTTTATCGTTTTGACCAGATGCCGGCGAGCGCCAGCTTCGGGCAATTTGTAGACATCGGCGCGGGAACGATTTCCGCAGACGGTCAGCGACTGGAAACCGCCACGAACGCCGTCACGCAAAGCAGTTACTACTTCATCTCGCGCCAATGGCCGACGGCGACCGTCATCGGCCACGTCGTGGAAGCCGACGGCGTGCGCCCGGTTCGACGCGCTGTAGTCAGCGCGCGCGGCCAGTCCACATTTACAGACGGCAATGGCGGCTTTGTGTTGCGCAACGTGCCGGTGATTAAGGCCAACGACGCCGTGACGCTGGAAATCAGCTTTCATCGCGCCGACGGAACCGTCGCGCGTACCGAGCGCGCAGGCATAGGCATCAGCGCGGGCGCGCAAGTGACAATTGCCGCCGATATTGTTTTGTCGCAACGCTCTGCTAACGCCGGGCCAACGATACTCGCGCCAACGACGCTTTCGTTGACCGAAGGCGAAACGCGCGAATTCAATTTTCTCGTCATGGGATTGGCGACCAACGTTTTGCCGACTGTGACTGGTGCTGCCTTCGCCACTGTGCGCAGCCTGGGCAATGAGGCTTTCGCGTTGCGACTGACTACGGCGGCGGGCAGCGCAGGGAATTATTCGCTCACGCTTACCGCCGGAAGTGCCGCGCAAACCGTGGCCGTGACGGTTAATACCGCGACGGCCAATGTTGCTCTTGCGCAGGCGCAGGCCGTCGTCACCGATGAAGACACGCCGAAAGCCATCACGCTGACTAGCGCGAACGCGGGCGCGACGCCGAGTTACTCCATCGTCGCCTTTCCGTTGCACGGCACACTGACCGGCGCGCCGCCGAATGTGGTTTACACGCCGGCGGCCAATTACAACGGCACGGACAGCTTTCGATTCCGCGTTGGCAGCGGCAACGATCCGCGCAACACGGCGGAAGTTTCGCTGGCCGTTCGTCCGGTCAACGATCCGCCAGTGCTGAGCGTGCCCGGCGCGCAAGTCGTTGGTGCAGGGCAAACGCTCGGTCTGACGCTGACTGCCGTTGACCCAGACGGCGACGCACTTACTTTGAACGCGCCGAACGCTCCGCCGGGCGCGACGCAGAATCCGCCGCTGACCGCGCCCAACACCTGGCGATTCAGTTGGACGCCGACCGTCACGCAGGACGGCGTGTACACGATCAACTTCAACGTCAGCGACAACGCCACGCCCGCTCGCAGCGACACGAAAAGCGTGAGCGTCCGCGTCGAAGCCAAGTGGGCAAACACCTCCGGCCCCGAAGGCCAGTTCGGCGTCATCAATGCGTTGCTGGTCAATGGCGGCAATGTTTACGCGGCGACGGAAGGCGGCGGTATTTCTCGTTCCGTGGACGACGGGCGCACCTGGAATCAGGCCAATGTCGGACTCGGCGGCGGGTTGATTTTCAGATCGCTGGCGGCGCTCGACGCGGAAATCTTCACTGGCGGCGAAACTGACACGCTGGGAGTTTTCCGCTCGGCGGATCAAGGGCAAACCTGGATTGCATCCGGTTTGCCGAACGAAGCCATTCGCACGATGGCGAGTTTTGCCGGAAATCTTTACGTCGGCACGTTCGGCGACGGCTTTCGCCTCAACGGCATTTATCGTTCGACGGATCGCGGGCGTACCTGGGCGCAGGCCAATCAAGGCTTGCCGCGCGCGCCGATTCTTTCAGATGACGATTTCCCCATCGTCGAAGCATTCGGCGCGGTCGGCACAACGTTGTTTGCCGCGACTTCCAGCGGCGTCTTTCGTTCGCTCGATCAGGGCGGCAACTGGACGCCCGCCAATGTGGGCTTGCCTGAATTCACCGTCGGACTGGCTTTCGCGGCGAATGGCAGCACTATTTTCATCGGCACGAACGACGGCGTTTTTCGCTCCGCCGACAAT
>CAZRXE010001696.1:0-2719 GCA_964603695.1 uncultured Heliomicrobium sp. | reverse complement strand
CCGCTGGCGCTGGAACTGGCTGCCGGCGTGCTGGTCACGCAGAAGAAACTAACCGCCGCCGCCTACATCAAAAAGTTGAAAGAGGGGCAAGCTTGGCTCGTCTTATCAGGATGTGGGTCGCAATGCGTTGGCTGTCGAATGCCTACAACAGGCGCTGGCGGCGGCGCGCCGGTTGAATGATTGGAAAGGCGGGCAAAAGCCCTGGGTGGACTGAGCGACGCTTACCACGCGCTCGGCGAATTGACCAAAGCAATTGAGATCTACCAGCAATATCTGAACATCGTCCGGCAGGAAGGCGACCGGCGAATGGAAAGTTACTTGCTCAACAATCTGGGCGCGGTTTACGGCAAGCTGAACCGCACGCCTGAAGCAATGGCCTGTTTCGAGCGCCAATTGGAACTGACGCACGAAACCGGCGACCGTGCGCACGAAGCCCGCGTGCACGGCAATCTGGGCGTCGCCTGCATCAACGGCGCGCACGCGCCGGAAGTCCTTGAACACTTTCAACAGGCAATCACTTTGCCGCGCGAGCTTGGCAATCGTGCCGGCGAAGCGGAAATGCTGGCCTATCTGGGCGGCGCGTATTTTCTGATGAAGGAGATGGACGACGCCCTCGAAATCTACGAGCAGGCGGTGACACTGTATCGAACGCTGGGCGACCGCCGTGGCGAAAGCGATATGTTGTGATACCAAAGCCTGACGCGTGATCACCTGGGCGACCGCGCCGGTGCCGTCCGGTGCGCTCAAGCCGCGCTCAAACTTCGCCCGGAAATGCCGGAAATGCCGGAAATGCCGGAAATGAATGACCCGCGCGCCGCCGAAATCCGCCGCCGCTTGACGGCCTGGCGCAACAACGACAGCCGACGGCACGGCCACTGAGAATTGGCCAGACGAAGAAACGCAACCAGCGTGAAACTCCACAGCCTAAGGCCGTTAGTCGCCACACGAGTTTTTGTGCCGGCGGCGCGGATGATTCCATTTTCCATATTCCATATTCCATTTTTGATTTGTCATTCGACAGCGTCTCGCATCGCCACTGACACAATCACAAATCAAAAATGGAATATGGAATATGGAAACTAAAAATGCCTTCTTTGACCCTTTCTGATGGAAAAAAGCTTTCGCCCGGCAATGAAATGCGTCCGGCAAGTCGGTTCGACGGACAATGTTGCAATTTCGGGACGAGGGCATCCCAAACGCGCACACCGAGCTGCTTCCCCAAGCGACTTACCTCAGTATTTTCCGCGTCAACCAACTGGCACGATGTTTGGTTGTTGCCGGGGAGTTTCGGCATTTCAACTCGGACGGCAGGGAGGAAGATTCATGCAAACCTTTTGGCAGGACTTGCGCTACGGCGCGCGATTGTTGTTCAAACAGCCCGGCTTTACGGCAGTGGCTGTGCTGACGCTGGCTCTTGGTATTGGGTTGAACACGGCTGTGTTTAGCGTGGCGGATGCGGTGTTGTTCCGACCGCTGCCGTTTGCCGAACCGCAGCGGCTGGTTGAGGTTTATCAATACGAACAGAACAGTCATTTCAGTTATCCTGGTTTGCGCTGGGACGCCTTTCAGCAATGGCGCGGGCAATCGGAAGTGTTCGAGCAGATCGAGGCATACGACCAACGCACGATGACTTTGACTGGAGGTCGCGAACCGGAAAGCTTCAGCGCCACGCCGGCGGTCAGTCCGGGCTTGTTTGCGATGCTCGGCGTGCAGCCGCAACTGGGGCGCTTGTTTCAACCCGAAGAAGCGCAGCCGGGCAATGGCCGCGTAGTGCTTATCAGCCACGAATTCTGGCAAACGCATTTCGGTGGTCAGCGCGATGCGCTGGGCAAAACGCTGACGCTCAACGATCAGCCCTACACCGTCGTCGGAGTGATGCCGCCGAAGTTCAAGTTTCCTTACGGCAAGTTTCAGCTTTGGACGCCGCTGACAATGGCCGCGCCGAGCAGCCCCAAACAGCCCAATCGTTTTCGCGCCGTCGCGCGGTTGCGTCAGGGCGTGGCGTTGGCCGCCGCGCAAAGCCGCCTGGATGCCGTGGCCGGACAACTCGCCGCCGCGCAGCCAGTGCGCGAAGGCTGGAATGTGAGGCTGATTGCGATGAACAACAACCGCGTCAATTCGGGGCCGCGCCGCGCGCTGATGATGTTGTTGGGCGCGGTGGCGTTCGTGTTGCTGCTGGCCTGCGCCAATGCGGCCAATCTGCTGTTGTCGCGCGCGGCGGCGCGGCAGGGCGAATTGGCAATTCGGCTGGCGCTGGGCGCCGGGCGCGGACGATTGCTGCGCCAGTTGCTGACCGAAAGCGTGCTGCTGTCGTTGCTGGCCGGAGCCGTGGGCGTGTTGCTGGCGTGGTGGGGCGTTGATCTGTTGACGAAACTCGTGCCGGATGAACTGACCTTTCTGAGCGTTAACGAAATCAGTTTGGATCGGCGAGTGTTGCTGTTCACGCTAGGTCTGACGCTGTTGGCGGGCGTGGGCGCGGGTTTGCTGCCGGCGCTCAAAAGCACTCGGCCCGATTTGCAGCAGGCGTTGAAAGGTGCAAGCCGTGCGGCCAGCGCCGACCGTGCGCAGAACCGTTTGCGCCGCGTGTTGGTCATTGCCGAAATCGCCTTGTCATTGGTCTTGCTGGCGGGAGCGGGTTTGATGATGCGCGCTTTCCTGTGAATCAGCAGCGTGCCGCCGGGTTTCGATCCGCACAATCTGATTGCCGCCACGCTGACCG
>CAZRXE010001695.1:0-2626 GCA_964603695.1 uncultured Heliomicrobium sp. | reverse complement strand
CGCCGCCGATTTTCTTGGCCGAATACATCGGCGGGATTTGCTGAATCCGCCCGCGAAACTGCGCCAACACGCTTTGAACCTGCTCCGCGGTGATGTGGTCGGCGTCCACGACGGGCGCGAGCGGTTGGCCTGTGAAATCGCCGGTATCGGTGGCAAACCCCAATCGCATCGTCGCCGCATACTCTTTGTCATCGCCGGTCAGGAACTGCACCAGGCGCGTCGCCCGATTGACGCACACCGCCAGCACGCCCGTGGCGAAGGGATCGAGCGTGCCGGTGTGGCCGATGCGCCGCGTCCGCAAAATCTTCCGCACCTTCGCCACCACATCGTGCGAAGTCCAATCCGCAGGCTTGTCAATTACCAGCACGCCGTCCGCTTCAAAGCCTTGGCGCGATTTTGCATTCATCGTTTGTTCGTTGTTTGGATTCATCGTCAAAGATTGTAACTGCCGGATAAACACCGCGAACATCAGGGAGCGCGATTACGAAATCGGAAACTCTGAAGCGCGGAATTTGGCTGATGGGGCCGGCGAGCGAATGGCGGAGGCGTGTGGGAATCGAACCCGACCGGCGCATGCTCACGCGTGCGTCCAACGGTTTTGAAGACCGCGCCAGTCACCAGACCAGATGCGCCTCCTGAAGCGGCGGGGATTTCAACAGAAACATCCTTTCAACGCAAGCAGCCGAACTTTGCGCCTCGAAGTCGCTTCCCTATAATGCCGGCACTGTTTTCATTCCCGTTTCTCGAAGGAGCAAAAGTTGGCACTCAAAGACCTGATTTCGATCAACGATCTGACCTCCAAGGAAGTCAGACAGATTTTCACCACCACCGCCGATCTGAAATCCAATCCGCGAAATTACAGTGAATCGCTGGCCGGGTGCAGCGTCGCGCTGATTTTTGAAAAGCCGAGTTTGCGCACTCGCGTCACCTTCGATCTGGGCGCGACGCAAATGGGTGCTTCGTGCGTTTACCTGGATCATCAAGGCGTGCGGCTTGGCGAACGCGAATCCGTCAAAGACATGGCGCTGAACCTGGAACGCTGGGTGGATTTGATCGTCGCCCGCACCTACAGCCACGAAACCGTCATTGAACTTGCCGAACATTCCTCGGTTCCGGTCATCAACGGCTTGTCGGAGTTTTCGCATCCCTGTCAGGGGCTGACGGATTACTTCACTTTGACGGAAAAGGTCGGGCCGGATTTGAAAGGCTTTCGCCTGGCTTACGTCGGCGACGGCAACAACACTGCGCATTCGCTGATTTTCTGCGCGGCGAAAGTGGGCGCGCAGATTCGCGTCGGCTGTCCTAAAGGCTACGAGCCGGACGCAGGCGTGCTCAAACTGGCGCGCAAGGAAGCCAAAAAGACCGGCGCGAAAATCGAAGTCGTCAACGATCCTTACGAAGCCGTCGAAGGCGCGCAGGCCGTTTACACAGACGTTTGGGCTTCGATGGGCTTTGAAGCTGAAACCGAACGCCGCCGCGAAATCTTCTCTTCGTTCCGCGTCACGCGAAAGCTGATGAACGCCGCCGCCAAAGGCGCGTACTTCATGCACTGCCTGCCCGCGCATCGCGGCGACGAAGTGGACGCCGACGTAATAGACAGCGACATCTCGATTGTTTACGACGAAGCCGAAAACCGCCTGCATACACAGAAGGCAATCATGCTGTTGTTGGTTCAAGCCAACCAGTAAGGTAAACCAACTCTGATGAAGCCGACGAAAAGCTACCAAGAAGCATTGCTGAATTTCTTGAAAGACCCAGTGGAAGCGGCGGAATATCTCAATGCCGCATTGGAAGAAAGCGATGTGCGAGTTTTTCAACTCGCGTTGCAAAACGTTGCGGAAGCTAACGGGATAAAAGTCGAGCAGGCAGAGCTTCCGTTGTTTCTTGAACTTCGCGCTTTGATGAACGCGCTTCACTTGCGGTTTGAAACAACTGCGAAATGTCAGTTACTCAAATGAACAAGACTGCATCGGATGAATCCGGTGATTCTTCCAACCCGCAATCCGTAACGCCGAAACCCAAATCCATCGCGCGTTCCGCCGGCATTGTCGGCATTGCCGTAATGGGCAGCCGGATTCTCGGCCTGGTTCGCGAACAGGTGTTTGCGACCTTTTTCGGCGCGGGCTTCGCAATGGACGCTTTCCTGATTGCGTTCCGCATCCCGAACCTGTTGCGCGATTTGTTTGCCGAAGGCGCGCTTTCGGCGGCCTTCGTTTCCACCTTTTCCCAAACCATCACCAAACGCGGCGAGCAGGCAGCCTGGCGCTTGGCCAATCTGGTCAACAACGCCTTAATCGTCGTGATTTCGCTGATCGTGCTGGCCGGAATCATCTTCGCGCCGCAAATCGTCAACCTGCTGCTGGATCCGGGCAAGTATCAAACCGATGCCGTCACCGCCGGAACCACCTACAGTCTGGCCGTCACGATGACGCGGATTATGTTTCCGTTTCTGTTGATGGTTTCGCTGGCGGCGGTGGCGATGGGCGTGCTGAACACCAAAGACCGGTTCGGCGTGCCGGCGTCGGCTTCGACGATGTTCAACGTCGGTTCGATCATCGGCGGATTGTTTTGCGCGTATTTGTTCGCGCCGGAGTACATTGCGGCGGTCATCGGCGGACAACCGGCC
>CAZRXE010001694.1:0-1905 GCA_964603695.1 uncultured Heliomicrobium sp. | reverse complement strand
CCCAGAAACCGGCCAGCGCGCGACGAGCAACGGAGCGTTTGCCGCCGGGCGTTTGGCTTTCGGAATCTTTCCGCAAGCTCACCAGATACGAACGCAATTCACCTAGCGCCGATGTGCGCAGTTCGTCTGTTTTCAGCCTTTCGCGCAGGGCGTAAAACTCGCGCTGGGTTTTCTGCTCCAATTGTTCGTCGGCTTTTTCCTGTCGGAAGCCTTCCTTGATCTCTTTTAAGTTTTTCAGTTGTTCGGCTTTGACCGTGAATTCGGCGACGTTCGTCAAGCCTTGAAAGTCTTTGGCCAACGCATCGGCGCGCAGGTAAACGTCAAAGGTCTTGTGAGAGGCTTCGTCTGCACGCAGCCGGTCGGTTTGCTTGTCCAGCAAGTCGGCGATCAGTTTGTCGTTGCGCTCGCGGCGATTGGACTTCATTGCCTGAAGCTCCATCCATTCGACGGCTTCGGTGCAGTAAGCGGCGGGCGGCCAGGCGTGGTCGCCTTCAAAGACGGCGAAATGCACTTTTGCACCAAGTGAATCCAGCGTGCGCGTCAATTGGCGTACTTCGGTCAGATTGAAATCATCGCTGCCGGCAATGCCGTAATAAGCGAACGGCAAATCTTTCGCGGGTTTGGCTAGCGTGGGAAAACCCGCGCCGCAACCGATCACGCCGGCGATTTGACCTTTCAACGAAAACGCAATCAGCCCGGCCACGCGCGCGCCGCCGGAAAAGCCCGTCGTGTAAACGCGGTTTGCGTCAATCGCCAGCCGTGCCTGCGTGTCATCCAGCAAGGCCGTGAGGATTGCGTTCAGCGGTACTTCGGGGCCGTTTCGCGAATTGTTCGAGCCGACAACGATATAACCGTATTTTTCCGCCGCTTCACGAAACCGTTCGACAGGCAGCACGCCGCGCGCGCCAGGGTCGAAGGCATAAAGAATTGGGTAGCGTTTCGCGGGTGTGTAATTGCCCGGCAGGTAGAGCGCGTAAGTTTGCTTTTCGTCTTTTCGCGTCGGCACTTTTTCGATGACTTTGCCAACAGCGAATTCCTGCGCCGCCGCGCGGCCTGCCGGGACAACCGACAAAATCAGGCAGGCTGCCAGAAACGCGAATAGGGAATTGGCGCGATGAAGTTGTTTCATTGGGTGTTTGATCGGGCGAAAGTCTCCCATTGCCCGGCGCTTGATTGCAAGCCCCGCCGAAACTAGGGTAACGTCGCCGCTGTTCAAACAATCTCTTCCCAATTAACTTCAAACAGGAGACGACAGACGATGAGTCAACCCTCGCCGGAATTGTTTTTCAGAACCGTCAACGCTTTTCAGGCCACCGCCGCCATCAAAGCCGCCGTTGAACTGGAACTGTTCACCGCCATTGCCGAAGGCAACACCGCCGCGCAAACGATTGCCGCGCGCTGCCAAGCCAGCGAACGCGGCGCGCGCATTTTGTGTGACTATTTAGTAGTGCTGGGCTTTTTGACCAAGCAGGATGGCCAATTCGGCCTGACGCCGGATTCAGCGTTATTTTTGGACAAGCGTTCGCCCGCGTATCTGGGCGGCGCGACCGAGTTTCTGCTTGATCCGATGATGATGGCCGGACAAAACGACATTTTGGGTGCGGTTCGCAAGGGTGGCACAACCATCAGTGAAGAGGGGAGCGTTTCACCTGAAAATCCCGTCTGGGTGAAGTTCGCGCGCGCAATGATGCCGATGATGTTTCCAGCGGCGCAGGGCATGGCCGCGCTGGTTCAAACCGATCCGAACCGTCAAGTGAAGTTGCTGGACATCGCCGCTGGTCACGGCATTTTCGGCATCACTTTCGCGCAAGCCAATCCGAACCTGGAAGTGACCGCGCTGGATTGGGCGTCGGTGCTGGAAGTGGCCAAAGAAAACGCGCAGCGCTTCGGCGTGGCGGATCGCTA
>CAZRXE010001693.1:0-2847 GCA_964603695.1 uncultured Heliomicrobium sp. | reverse complement strand
TACGAAGAGCAAAACCTCGGTTTGAACATCAAATCGGCGCTGGAAAATATGGTTGAGCGTGTTCCGATTCTGGATTTGAAACTTTGCGTGACCGCCGTGCTGATTCAACGCGAGATCGGCGGTAACCTCTCCGAAGTGCTGCGCAACATCAGTCACACCATTCGCGAACGATTCCGCATTCAAGGCGAAATCCGCACAAAATCGGCGCAGGCGCGGTTATCGGGTTACATTGTCAGCGCACTGCCGTTTTTCCTCTTTTTCTGGATCAATCTGGTTAACCCCGGCTACATGAAAACGCTTTACGATCATCCGAATGGCGTTTACATCCTGGGGACGGGCATCGCGATGCAAGTGGTCGGCTGGCTGATTATCCGAAAGATCGTGGACATAAAGGTTTAATTTCGCTTGTTGCGACGGAAATAGAAGACCGAAATCATCTTTCACCTACTTTCATCGAAACGCTATGGAACTCAACGCACTGCTTTTCTTTTCGGCACTTTTTCTGGGAATCGTCAGCATGATTGTCGCGGGCTACTTTTTGTTAGTGCGCCCGGCGGACCCTGTTCAAACCCGGTTGAAGGAGATGAGTCCGCGCGGGGCTGAAGACTCCGCTCCGCCGCCGGTTTCCTCCGTTATTGTCGAACGAGTTGCCAAACCGATTGCGTCCTTCGTTCCGCAGCCTTCGCCGCGAAATTTGCGCCGGTTGAAAAAACGTCTGATTCAGGCAGGCTTTTATAATGAAAACGCTACGGCGATTTTCCGCGCCGTTCGGCTGACGGCGACATTGGCTCTACCCGCGCTGACTTTCTTTATTCTGACAGTCATTTTGGGCAAGCCTTTTGATAGTTCGACCTTGGGATTGGTGATGGTTTCGTTTGGGTTCGGCGGGTTCATGCCTTCGTTTATGCTTTCGCGTTTGATTACCAAACGGCAGGGCAAAATCTCGCGCGCGCTGGCCGATGCGCTGGATTTGATGGTGGTCTGTGTTGAAGCCGGTTTGGGATTGAACGCCGCGCTGCATCGCGTCGGGCGGGAAATGGAATTGGTCGAACCGAATCTGTCAGAGGAATTGGCAGTCACCAATCGCGAAATCCGCGCGGGAAAACCACGCGATGAAGCCTTGCGCAATCTGGGCGACCGTACCGGCGTGGACGACGTGAAATCGTTGGTGGCGATGCTGGTGCAAACGGATCGCTTCGGGACTTCGATTGCGGACAGCTTGCGAGTCTTCGCGGATTCGATGCGTACCAAACGTCGCCAACGCGCCGAGGAGATGGTTGCTAAAGCCGCCGTAAAGTTGATTTTCCCGCTGCTGTTGTTTATCTTTCCGGCGCTTTTGATCGTCTTGATGGGACCAGCACTAATCAGGATTTACGAACTGCTTGGCTCCCTCGGTTAGCCTGTTTCACCGCAACAATTTTTACCTAAACCACATTCTTATTCTGATAAGGAGACCCCCCATGCAGATCTTGGCTGCTCTGCTTTTGCAAGAGAGACCGGATTTAACTCTGAACTACTTCATCATCGCCTCTCTTTTGATCGTCGCCGCAGTTTTGAGCGTGATCGTCGTTCGCCGCCGGATGAGCGAAAAAGACGATGATTGGGATTAGGTCAGGGACAGCTTGAATTTCAGATCTGAGATTCGGATTTGAAATTTGAATCTGTTTCAGCCCCAAACGAAACGATGAAGGTTTATGCCCGTGCGACTGGTCGGCTTTTAGCGGAAAGAGTCGTGCTTGCTAATACGTTTTTGAGCCGGCTGCGCGGCCTGATTGGTCGCCGTCGTCTCGCTCCCGCTGAAGCCTTATGGTTACGCCCCTGCAATGGCGTACATACTTGGTGGATGCATTACGCGATTGACGTGATTTTTCTCGACCGTGAATTGCGGATCGTCAAGCTGGTTGAAAATATGCGCCCGTTTCGTTTGACCGCTCCTCATCGCGCGGCGCGAAGCGTGCTGGAAATGTCCGCGCACACCATCTCCCAGGCTCGACTCAACGTGGGCGACCACCTCGAAATCGTGCGTGAGCCTTGAACGGCGGAAGTAAAAACCGATGACGAAGGCGGCGCGGCAAATTTCATCAGCGAATCCCAAGACCGTCGGTCTGTTGGCGCGCTGGTTGTTGCCTTCCATTGGCGGGTTGTCCGTCTTGCTCGTGCTTCAGTTGTTGATAACCAATTCCTGGCGGTTTTTGCTGGATAGCGACACCGGATGGCATGTCCGCACCGGCGAACTGATTCTGCAAAACCGTGCCGTGCCTCATCAGGATCCGTTTTCGCACACGATGCCCGGCGCACCTTGGTTCGCCTGGGAATGGCTGACCGAGGCATTGATGGCCGCGTTACATGGTTGGCGCGGATTGGCAGGCGTGGTTGGCAGCGCGGTCTTTGTTTTACTGGCGAGTTTTGCTGTACTCCACGCTTTGATGATACGGCGTGGTGCAGACCCTGTGATTGCCTGCGTCGTCACTGTTTTCGGTGCCATCGCGGGTATTGTCGGCTGGCTGGCGCGCCCGCATCTGGTTTCCATCTTAATGATGGCGTTGTGGTACGCGATGGTCGAAAGCTTTCGTCGCCGGCGTTCGCGTTGGATTTACGGTGTTCCGCCGCTGATTGCGTTGTGGGCCAATTTGCACGGCGCATTCGTGGTTACGCTGGTGGTGCTGGGCGTTTATGCCGCCGGTGAACTGCTGGAATCGATCTGGCGCGGCGAATGGCGCAATCGCGAAACGTTGGCAGTTTTGAAAACATATCTGATCGTTGGCGTACTGTCGGCTTTGGCTGTGGCGGCGACGCCTTATGGCTTGAAGCTTTACGGTCATCTTTGGCGTTACCTGACCGATACCC
>CAZRXE010001692.1:0-7884 GCA_964603695.1 uncultured Heliomicrobium sp. | reverse complement strand
GCTTTCGATGTAAGTGACGACCGTTGAAGTGCCGAACAGTGAACCGGCAATCGTCGCCACGGCATCGGCAAACAAAGCGCGATTGACGCGCGGCATTTTGCCGTCGGCGGTCAAATAACCTGCCTGCCTGCCCAAACCCATCAGCGAGCCAATGGTGTCGAACAAATCCACGAACAGAAACACGAAGACCACATCGAACACGCCGAGTTTGAGCGCGCTGCGGATATCCAGTTGCAAAAACGTCGAGCGCCAATCCGGCATTTGCACCACGCTCGCGGGCATTCTGGCCAAGCCGAACGCCATCGCCGCTGCCGTCACGGCGAAGATGCCGATGATGATTGCGCTTTTGAATCCGCGCGCCATCAACACGGCAGTGATGAGCAATCCGCCGAGCGAAAGCAAAACCGGTTTGGAAACAATGTGGCCGAGCGTGACGAAGGTTGCGGGCGAAGCCGCGATCACGCCGGCGTTTTTCAAACCGATGAAGGCGATGAACAACCCGATCCCGGCGGCAACTGCCGTTTTCATCGTCATTGGAATGGCATCCACGATCATCGCGCGAATCCGCGCCAGCGTCAGAATCAAGAAGACCAAGCCGGACAAAAAGATCGCGCCCAACGCCACGCGCCAGTCGTAGCCCATCGTTTTGACGACCGAATACGTGAAATAAGCGTTCAGTCCCATTCCCGGTGCCAGCGCGAACGGATAATTCGCGACCAGTCCCATCATCAACGAACCCACCGCCGCGCCGATGCAGGTTGCGAACAGCGCGCCGGAAAACGGCACGCCCGCTTCGCTCAAAATCGAAGGGTTGACGATGATGATGTAAGCCATCGTCAGGAAGGTCGTTAATCCGGCGGCAACTTCCGTGCGGATGGTGGTGTTGTTTTCGGAAAGTTTGAAGAAGCGTTCGAGGATAAGGGTCATAGGTTATAGGTGGCAGATGACAGGTGATAGGCGATAGGCGAGTAATTCGCGATTTCTTGCGGTTTCCTGACTGAATCTACCACCTACAACCTGTCACCCGGTCTCACTTCATCCATTCAAAAACCTGATAGTGTTCGCCGTTCATGCCCAGTTTTGCGTAAACCTGTTGCGCGCGCGCGTTGCGTTTGTCCACGTATAGGCGAATGCCGCGCACGTTTGGATCATCGTTGGCCAGTTCCTGCACATAAGCGTACAAGCCTTTGTAGACGCCTTTTCCGCGCGCTTCCGGCACGACGTAAACGCTTTGAATCCACCAGACGACGCCGTTGCGCCAGTCACTCCATTCGTAAGTAATCATCGTTGACGCGATGACGCGCCCGTCTTGTTCGGCGACCAAATAAAAACCGTGTTTGGAATCGGCAAAGACGGCGGCTACGCCTTCGGCGCAAATCTCAGGGTCAAGTTCCAGGTCTTCGGTTTCGCGCGCCATGGCGATTTGAAATTCAACGATGGCGGCGGCGTCTTCGGGGACGGCCAGACTGTAGATAATTTCGGACATTCGTTATCGGTTCTCCTTTGCGTGGAAGTCAAAGTTTTCAAGCACGGGCAGATCGTTGCATTCAAGCATTCGCAGCGCCGCCGCAATCACCTGATGTTGCAATTCCGCGTTGTTTGGTGCACCGAGCGGGAAGCCCATTGGAAAAGGTACGAACAAAGCGCGCGGCGGTTTGAGTACACTGACGACTTCGCGCAGCAGCGAAATTGAAACCGTGGTGATGCCTTCGCGTTCAATAGCGGCTTGCACCAGACAGACCGTCTGATTGCACATCGGTCAGACGGGCGTCAGCAAAACGGCGTCCACTTGGTCTTCGCGCAATTGACGGGCGACCTGCGGCGCGGTTTCTTCAATCAGTTTGCGCGGGCCGACGATGGAACCCATGAAGCTGAAATGGCGATGGTTCAATTGGCCGATGACGCCCTGCGCTTCCAGTTCGCGAAAGCGATCGAGCGGAAAGGCCAGATTATTGTCGGTAGCGATGCCGGAATGATCGAAAGAGTAACTGCGATGCGATTCAAGCAGTGTTTGCGTTTCAATCGTGTTCGGGATTTCACGGAACGAAGTGTCGCCCATTTTGATCGAATGATCGAAGCCGGGTTGTTCGGGCGTAATCAATCCCGCCGTCGTCACCAGCGCGACGCGAGCTTCGCGCAGCGGACGCCGAAGCGTTGCGCGCGGCAGCGGGTCAATCGCGTAGCGCGAAAACGGATAGCCCTTCATAAACAGTCGGACGTGTAGGTCCAAATCGTCGTAAGTCGCCATGCGTATAGTGTTCGATGGTGGAGATATTCGCCGGTGGATTGTACGCGAAGCCGCAGGCACTGTCAGGCGGCTGATGTTTCTTTCGGATTCGGCGCTTGCCGGGGCGCGGAGGAGTGACTAAGCTTGCCGCGTCATCCACGGAATTCATTTGTTTCTGAAGCCTCTTGATTTATGAGCAATCGGAGTCGAGCAGTTTTCATCGCCATACTGATCTCAGTCTTTGTCGCCTGGCCACGGGAGGCGCAAAGCCGGCAAGACAATCCGGCTGGAACGGCACAAACCGCGCAGCCGGAGAAAGAGCGTGTTTCGCCTGTGCTTGTTGATGCTTATGACGCGGCACAGATCAACGGATTGGTCTTCATCACCGGATTGCCTGACGTGCCGGAGCAGAATTTATTTGGCCTGCGCGTTTTCGCTTATCAGCCTGGTGGTGCCATAGATGAAAGTCCGCGCCGCTTCGATTTGGGCGAGCACGCGCCGGATGGTTCTTATGCCTGCGTCAGTTGGCAGCCGCAGTTCAATCCCAAAATGAAAATCACACTGCGTTGGAGCCGCGTCGGCCATCGGATTGTGCTGGCGCAATTGACGGCTACGGCGAGCGTCCGCGTGGCGATTGAAGCGTATCGTCCGTGGAGCACTGAACAAAACGGCGTGGCCTGGGCTTCTTATGCCGCACAACCTGACCGTCGCACCATCTTCGGAGAACAGATTCATAACCGGAAAACTAAACCGCCATTGCGTAACTTTCTGCTGCGCACGGATCGCGCGTGCTTGGGCGCGGCGAATTACAACGACGCGAAAAACCTCCCGATGGTGTTGCTGCGCGACGGATTGATGGACAATCCATTGCCGGGATTGCGCGGCGTTTTGACCTTTGAACTTGCGCCGAACGCACCTGTGGGATTCGTAGCCGCCGTCGGCGATGAACACGGCGCGCTGCAAAGCGAAGCGGACGCGCTGATGCAAAAGCCGATTGCGGAATTGCTCGGCAAGGCGGAGACGAATTACGGTGCCACGCGCGCGCTGAGCGGCGGCGCGTTGGGCGAAAGTCTGGAAGTCGTCAGCCGCGTGACCATGTGGAATCGTTTTTTTTACGCGGGGCAAGGGCAGGATTACGTTGCGTTACACAGGCTGTCGGGGCAGGCTTTGCGCGGCGATGCGCTCGGCTGGGATTCATTGTTGGTCACTGCAATGACAGAATTGGCCGACCCGGCTGCCGTAACCGGAACCTTGCGCATTTTGCTGTCGGGGCAAACGCCGGATGGGCGTATTCCGCTGCGGCGTTATTTGCAATCGGAACCGGCGGGAGAACCGCCAGTGCTGGCAGGACGTTCGATTCCGCCGCTGGGCGCAATGTGTGTGCTGAAGTCTTATCTGACGACGCAGGATTTGTCGTTTCTGGCCTGGACTTATCCGCGTTTGCAGCAATGGAATGATTGGTGGTTGGCTAATCGCGGCGACGGCGCGGCCTGGCGCGACGGCAACAAAGACGGTTTGCTGGAATGGGGCTTTGACGCCGAAGTGGAATACGGCGCGCTTGGCGCGCGAACGTTAAGCGCCGACGGCAAACGCCGATTGGCTTTTGCCGAATCGGGCTTCGCCGACCGCCCGCAATGGATGAACACGCAACTCGGCAATTTTGGCGCGCCCTCGCCGCCGCCCGCCGATCCTTTGCAGGCGCTGCCGAACGACGTGCGTTACAACGAACAAAGCCACACGCTGGAAATGTCTTCCGTCGCGCTCAATGCGCTTTATGCAATGGACACGGAGTTGATGGCGCAGATTTCGCGCGAGCTTGGGCTGACGGCGGATGCCGAACGCTGGCAGGCGCGTTACGACGAATTCAAAAAACTGGTCAACGAAAAACTCTGGAGCGAGGAGGATGGCTTATATCTGGATCGTCATTGGGACGGGCGCTTTTCGCGTCGCGTGTCGCTGGAAAACTTTTACCCGCTGATTGCCGGTCTCCCGGATGAAGCGCGCGCCAAGCGTATGCTGGCCGTTTTGTGGGACAAACAGAAATTCGGCGGCGATTGGATGCTGCCTTCGATTTCGCGTGACGATGTGGCGTTTGCGCAAAAGTCGGCGGAGCAAACCGCCACTACCGGCGCGGTGAACGCGGCCATGAATTACCTGCTATATCTGGGATTGAAGCGGTATGGCTTTTACGCCGAAGCCGCACAGCTTGCGCGCAACAGCACGGCGATGGCGCGCGCCGGATTGGAAAAGCAAGGCGAACAATCCGGTGGGGTCAGTCCCACCGGCGTCTTGTTTGATCTGTTTGCCAGCACCACCGGACGGCCGATTGACGAAAGCCGTAATCCGTCGCGCGCGTCCTTTGCCGGGTTGATGTTTTTGCCCGGCATCGAAGAAGTCGTCAGCGCAGACCCATGGGCCGGAGTGACGATTGGCGGTTTGAGCGTCACTGACGAAATGCGAATCGAGCGCGTGAAAATTGCCGATGCGATGCTGGATGTTGTCATCGGGCCGAAGCGAACGGTTGTCAGGCGCGGCGACAAAGTGGAGGTTGAATTTGAAGCGCCCGTGCGGCTGCGCGGTTATCGCAGCAACGAACGAGCGTTGACCTTCACTGTCGAAGCAAAAGTAGAGGTACGCGCGCTGATTCCCGGCAGCGAGGGCCGGAAAGTCACAGTCTCGGTTAATGACAAAGTACTCGGCAGCACTTCGCCAGGCGCGGCGGCGACATTCAAGGTCAAACCCGGACAAAGCCGCGTGTTGATCGTTCGCTGAACTTCATTCGCCGCGCAGAGCGATGATCGGATTTACTCGCGATGCCCTGCGCGCTGGAATCAGCGTCGCGGCGATTGATACCGCCATCAGCGCCAGTGCAATGGCGACAAAGGTCAACGGATCCGTGACACTGACGCCGAACAGCAATCCGGCCATCAGCCGCGTTAACGCCAACGCCCCCGCCAATCCAATACTTACGCCGGCCAGCGCCAATTTCGCGCCGTCGCCAATCACCATTTTCAGGATTTCAGATTGCTGCGCGCCGAGCGCCAAGCGGATGCCGAGTTCATGCGTTTGTTGCGTCACGTTGTAAGCCATCACGCCGTAAATCCCCACCACGGCCAGCACGCCCGCCACCGCTGCAAAGATCATCAGCAAGATCAGATTGAATCTTCGCTGCGCCAGCGAGTTGTGGACGATTTCTTCCATCGTCTGCACCTGCGTGACGGGCAGCGACGAATCAATCGAATGCAATTCCTTGCGGATGGCAGCCAGTAGCGTGCGCGGTTCGACGCGCGTGCGAATGGCGAAGGCGCTGATGCGCAATGCCTGCGGCCAGGTGTTTTGCGCCATCGGAGTGTAAATCGCCGGATCAATCGGAGCATCCAGGTTGGTTAGGGGAACGTTGCCGACCACGCCGACAATTTCGCGAAAGCGTGTTTCTTCAGTCGCAAGCTGCAAGCGTTTGCCAACAGCCGTTTCGCCGGGGAAAAAACGCCGCGCCAGTTCTTCGTTGATGATGACGGCGTCGGGCGCATCTGCTTTGTCGCGCTCTTTGAATTCGCGCCCCTGTCGCAAGGGAATGCCCAGAGTGCGAAAGTAATCTGGCGTGATGGTTCGGTAATCGGAGTTGGGTTTGTCGCCCGGCGGAAGCGGTTTCCCTTCGATTGAAAACCCAAGAGTTGCCAGGCCAACCAATGGAATTTTGAAGATGCCCGAAGCGGATTCGACACCGGGCAAGGCATTGAGCTTGGCCAGCGCGTTTTCATAAAACTGGAGCTGCCGCTGCTGGTCGCGATAGGTCGTTTGCGGCAGCGGCACGTTCAACGTCAGCACGTTTCGCGGATTGAAACCCGTGTCCGCTTCGATGATGCGCTGAAAGCTACGCAGCAGAAGCCCCGCCCCAACCAGCAGCACCAGCGCCAGCGCGATTTCCATCATCACCAAGCCGCGCAGCCAGCGACGGTGATGACCGCCGCCGCCCGCGCCCTTCCGGCCTCCCTTCAGGCTTTCATTCAGCTCAATCACAGAGAATTGTAGCGAGGGAAGAAGACCGAAAATCAATCCCGTGACGGTGGAAGCCGCCAGAGTAAAAGCCAGCACTTTCAAGTCAATGCTGATTTCTTCCAGACGCGGCAGACTGGCGACGTTCAGCGTTTTGACCCAGGCGATGCCCGCGTAAGCGAGCAGGATTCCGGCCAGGCCGCCCGCCAGGCTGAGCAACACGCATTCGGTCAGCAATTGCCGAACGAGCCGCCAGCGGCTTGCACCCAGCGCCGCGCGAACGGCGGTTTCGCTTCGGCGACCGGCGGCGCGCGCCAGCATCAAATTGGCCACATTGACGCAGGCAATCAGCAGCACCAATCCGACCGCGCCCAGCAGGATCAACAGCGCCAATCGCACATTGCCTACCAATTGTTCCTGCAACGAAACCATGCCGATGCCGACGTTAGAGTTTTCTCGCGGGTATTGCTGTTCCAGGCGGCGCGCCACCACGTCCACATCGGTTTGCGCTTGCGCCGTCGTCACACCGGGTTTGAGCCTGCCCACCAGGCGCAGATTGGCGAAGGTGCGCACATTCTGGCTGGGCGAAACAAGGTAGGGAATCCAGATGTCCGCGCCGGTTTGCGGCATCATCAGGCCGGGATATTTCAACCACGGCGGCAAAACTCCGATCACCGTGTAAGGCTTGGCATCCAGCGTCAGCGTTTGCCCGATCAAGTTCGGATCGCCGCCGAAGCGCCGTTGCCACAGGCCGTAACCGATCAGCGCCGCTGAAGCCTTTTCCGGTTGGCCTTCTTCGGGAAGAAAATCGCGCCCCAAGGCCGGTTTCACGCCAAGCGTCGAAAGAATGTTGACCGTCACCCGCACGCCGTTGATGCGTTCCGGTTCGCCCTGTCCGGTCAGGCTCAACGATTCTGCGCGAATCGCGGCCAATTGCTCGAAGCTCTGGTTTTGCTCTTTCCAGTCCGTGTAATTCAGAAAAGAGACCGGCTGATTGGTCAGATTCCGATTGGTGCTTTTCGCCCAAACGGCCATCAACCGCTCCGGATCTTTGTAAGGCAAAGGTGAAAGCAGCACCGCGTTGACCACGCTGAAAATCGCGGTGTTCGCGCCAATGCCCAGGCTGAGCGTGACAATGACCACCAGCGCAAAGCCGGGCCGTTTGAGCAGCGAACGAATCGCGAACTTTAGATCGTTGAACACCTCTACTCCTTTTTTCGATTACCAGTGCATCCGTTGGCGCAAACCTGTGATGTGCGCCGTGTGATGGCGTCCGTGCCATTCATAAAGCGCCAGCATCATGTCCAGAGAAAACGCGCCCCAGTCGGCGTGTTCGGGATGGCGCGTGGTGCGCGCGAAGTCTTTGGCCTTGAGCGAACGCAGCATCGTCACCCAGCGTTGATGCAGCGCATCCAGCAACGTCAGCGAAATCGTCGGATCGGTGTTGCGCCCGTCTTCGAGTTCCGCCCACAGCTTTTCGTCATAAGGCCGGATCATCGGTTCGGATTCGGTCAGCGCGAATTTGAATCGGGTGTAGCCGTTCAGATGACTGTCGGCGACGTGATTGACGGTTTGTCGCAGCGTCCAGCCGTCAGGACGGTAAGGTGTATCGAGTTGTTCGGGGGACAAGCCGCTGACGGCCAGCCGCAGTCCGGCGGGCG
>CAZRXE010001691.1:0-4951 GCA_964603695.1 uncultured Heliomicrobium sp. | reverse complement strand
TGGGCATTGACCGCGCGTCGGCGGATTACATGGGCATGCTGGCCACGGTCATGAACGCCATTGCCTTGCAGGACGGGCTGGAAAAAGCCGGCGTGTTCACGCGCGTGGTGTCTGCCATCGAAATGCGCGAAATCGCCGAACCCTTCATTCGCCGCCGCGCCGTCCGCCACCTGGAAAAAGGCCGCGTCGTCATTTTCGCTGCCGGAACCGGCAACCCGTATTTCACCACCGATTCCGCCGCCGCGCTGCGCGCACTGGAAATCAAAGCCGACGTGCTGATGAAGGCCACCGGCGTCGGCGGCATTTACACCGCCGATCCGCGCAAAGACGCCAATGCCGTCAAAATTGACGAACTGAGCTACATGCGCGTTTTGCAAGACGAACTGGCCGTGATGGACGCTTCGGCGATTTCCCTGTGCAAGGACAATCGGCTGCCGATTCTGGTCTTCAACATGAACGAGCCGGGCAACATCAAACGCGCGGTGTTGGGTGAAAAGGTCGGCTCCGTCGTCCGCCCTGAGGATGAACTCGGTAAGAAATAAACCCGTGCCGAATCATAAAAACGAGTGACAAGCCGATTCCCTTGTCACTCGTTGCCGTTTCAGCAGCACAGCAACCATCAAGCTTCGGAGGACAACATGGTCAAAGACATCAGCAAAGAGACAAAAACACGAATGGAAAAAGTGGTCGAGGATTTCCGGCACAAACTGACCTCGGTGCGCACCGGACGCGCCTCAACCAATCTGCTCGACAACATCACCGTGGAAGCTTACGGCACGCAGATGCCGCTCAATCAGGTCGGCACGCTCAACGCGCCGGATGCGTCCATGCTGACCGTCCAACCCTTCGATCCTTCGTTGATCGCCGTGATCGAAAAAGCCATCCGCGCTTCCGACCTCGGCTTGAACCCCAGCAACGACGGCAAACTGATCCGCATCCCCGTCCCGCCGCTGACCGAAGAGCGCCGCAAACACATGGTCAAGAACGTTCACGAAATGGCCGAAGAACACAAAACCGCCGTCCGCAACGTCCGCCGCGACGAAAATGACAAACTGAAAAAAGCCCTCAAAGACAAACTGATTTCCGAAGACGAAGAACGCAGCGGCCTGGAAGAAGTCCAGAAACTGACCGACCAACACATCGCCCGCATCAGCGACCTGAGCAAACACAAAGAAGACGAAATCATGAAGGTCTAGCCGCAGGCACTGCCAACCTTCCGAATCAACATCCCAACAGCCCCGGCCTTCCACAGTTCGCCGGGGCTGAGTCGTCTTCTCCGCTTCCGCCAACTCAGGGGCGGCGTGCTACACTCTGCCGCGAAATCAAAAAACAATCGTAACTGCTCAAGCCTCCTTGCCGCGTAGCGACGGTTGAGTTTGAGTTTAAGACTCGGCAGTTTCAATTGTCGCCACCTGACTTGAGGAACCTGCCGCCCCCAACCCGGCGTTAAAACGCCGGGATAGTGTCAATCGCCGCTATGCAGCAAAGAGGTGTGTGGAGTAGTGACAAACAATCTCTGAACAGGATGGAGTTTATGGACGGCGCGCTGAGCAACATTTACATGGCCTTTGATCCCAATGAAGCGGCAACTGCGGATGTTTACGTTGACTATGCCGAGGCCAGAGGTCAAACCAACCTGGCGAGGCAGTTTCGTAAACATCTGGCAGGCGTGGCAGGAGCACCAGGCAAATATTTGTGTTTTCTCTTTACCGGCCACATCGGTTGCGGCAAATCTTCCGAATTGCATCACCTTTGTGCTGAAGTCAAAAAGTCAGAGCCGTTCCAGCCAGGCTATTTGACGGTTTTTCTCGATGCCCGTGAATACTTTGATGATTTCGATGTCACGATGACTGATATTTTGCTGGCCATCGTCACTGAACTTGCGAACACGCTACGAAAGGAAATCGGCTACGACCTGAAAGATACTTACTTTCGGGAACGCTTCGAGGAAATCAAAACCTTTCTTCTCAGTGATGCCGAACTTGCCAAAGGCGGCATTGACCTGCCTGGGCTGAAATTGGAAGTGCAGCGGCTAAGGCGCAGCCCGGAAGCCCGGCAATCCGTGCGCGAGAAATTGAAACCACAATCCAAACGGATGCTCGAAGAAATCAATGCTGTCTTTAAGGAAGCGCGCTCCGCCGTGGCACGCGAAAAAGACTCCACAGGCAGGCAAAAATACCAGGACATTCTGCTGGTCTTCGATAATCTGGAAAAGATGGAAAAGTTCGAGAATGTCGAAGGCGGCTTGGCATCCCACCGGGAACTGTTCCTGGAACGATCTGCACAATTGACCGGCTTGCAGATTCACACCATCTTCACCGTGCCGCTTCGGTTGGTGCGTTCTTCCGACGGCCCACAACTCTTTCAACGCTACGGCCACAACCCTTTCGTGCTGCCGATGGTGAAAGTCATCAAACGCCCGCTGCCAGGCCAGGCTCGGGAGATTTATCCTAATGGTGTTGAGGCCATGCGCAAAATGCTGAGCAAACGAATCGGCAACCAGACGCTGGACGAAGTCTTCGAACCGGCGGCATTGGACTTTTTGCTGGAATATAGCGGCGGTCACACACGCAACCTGGTCAGCTTCGTGCAAAACGCCGCTACCTACGCGGACAATCTGCCGATTTCGTACAAAGCCGCGCGCGATGCCGTTAAACAAAGCATTGGGGTATACAGCGCTTCGATTCCCGAATATCACTGGAACAAACTAGCGCAACTGGAGCTTTCCGCCGACCAACAAATTATCAACGGCGATGAGGATTACGCCAAAATGCTCGAAAATCTGAGCGTGTTGGAGTACCGCAATGGCGATGATGAAAACAGTCTGGAGTCCGACGCGCCGTGGTATGTCGTCAATCCTCTGGTCCGCGAACTGCGCAAATTCAAAAGCGCCGTAGGCAAACTGCAAACAGAACAGACCAGTCAAGCTGCGCCTGAACAACTATCGTCCGAACGGATACGATGAACGAGCCGATTCCAAGCCAAGCTGATCCTGCATTTGATGCCCCTTTTGACGAAGGACTGCCTGAAGAGCAAGCCGAACTCCGCGCCTTAAAACAGGCGTTACAGCTTGGCGCGCAAAGCCCTGGTTTCCGACTCATCTTCGCCCGCTGCAACGTCGCCCCATACCAGGAACTCCTGATCCGCCGCTTACAAGCCGAACTGCCCGACCTGACGATCCAGCACCTTCACTTCGACGAAAAAATAGACCACCTGCTGGATCAACTGCGCTGGCGCTTGGCGGAACCGATGCCCGATGCCGTCTTCGTCACCGGCCTGGAACACTCCTATTCCGCCGAAACCCAACGCCCGCGCCAATCGCCGCTGATTCTGAACCTCAACGCTTCGCGCAATTCCTTCCCGCGCTACGTGCCGCGCCCGTTGGTACTCTGGCTGCCGGAAACAATGCTGACCGCGCTCTTCCACGGCGCGCCGGATTTCTTCTCCGTCCGTTCGGGTGTTTACGTTTTCGCAGCCTCGCCGGAAAACACCGGCGAAGTAGTTGAATTGCTGATCACCGAAGATGACTTAGTTACCGACAACCTGATCGAAGCCGAAAAGCTGGAGCGCATTGCCGCCATTCAAAGCTTGCTGACTGACTTCAAAGCGCAGCCGGAGTCAAAGCAGATTTTGAACGTAGAGATGAGGCTGTTGCACCAACTCGCCTTGCTACAAGAGTCGTTAGGACAAACCGAAGCTGCGCTCGTTAGTGAAGAACATGCTTTGACGATTTCACGAGAAATTGATGACCGTAGTGGCCGAGGTAAGAGTCTAGGAAATCTGGGCATCTTTTATCGAAATTTAGGAGACCTGCGGCGCGCCATCGAATTCTTTGAGCAATCACTGGTCATCTTCCGCCAAGTTAGTAATCGTAGCGGTGAAGGAAATGCCCTTAGAAATCTGGGCATTGCCTACTCGGAGTTAGGAAAATTACAGCAAGCTATCGAATTTTTCGAGCAGGCGCTGTTTATCTCTCGCCAAACCGGTGACCGCAAAGGTGAAGGTAATGATCTCGGCAATTTGGGCCTAGCCTATCGGAATTTAGGAGAAATGCCGCGTGCCATCGAACTCCTTGAGCAGACACTGGCTATCTCCCGCCAAGTTGGCAACCGTAACGGCGAAAGCAATGCTCTCAGAAGTTTGGGGATCGCTTACATAGAGTTAGGAGAGGTTCGGCGCGCCATCGAATTTTTTAAGCAGGCGCTGGCTATCTCCCGCCAAACCAGTGGCCTCAGAGATGAAGGCATTCTTCTTGGCAATATGGGAATCGCCTACCTAAATTTAGGAGAAGTGCGTCGCGCCATTGAATTTTTCAAACGGGCGTTGGCCATCTCTCTGAAAACTGGCAACCGCAGAGGTGAAGGTGATTCTCTTGGCAATTTGGGCATTGCATATCGGAGTTTGGGGGAATTCCAGCGTGCAATCGAATTCTTCGAGCAGGCACTGGTTATCTCTCGCCAAATCGGCAACCCCAGCAGCGAAGGCACTGCTCTTGGCAGCCTTGGCATCACCTACCTGGAGTTAGGAGAAGTGCAGCGCGCTATCGAATTCTTAGAGCAGGCACTTGCCATCTCCCGCCAGATTAGTAACCGCGCTAGAGAAGGTGATTGGCTTGGCAGCTTAGGTATTGCCCATCAAAAATTAGGAGAAGTGCAGCGCGCCATTGAATTGTTCAAGCAAGCCTTAGACATCTCCCATCAGATTGGTGGTTATCGAAATGAAGGCAATTGGCTTGGCCATTTGGGCATCACTTACTTCTTTTTAGGGGAAGTGCAACGCGCTATCAACCACTATGAGCAAGCTCTAGCGATTGCCCGCAAAACGGAAAATAAATTGAATGAGAGCCATTGGCTGACAAATCTTGGCGATGCGTGGCGGGAATTGGGAGATGCCAAACAGGCGATTGCCTTTTATGAACAATCGTCATCACTCGACCGGAAGATTGAAAACA
>CAZRXE010001690.1:0-7672 GCA_964603695.1 uncultured Heliomicrobium sp. | reverse complement strand
CAATGATCCGGTGCGGCTTTATTTGCGTGAAATGGGCGTGGTTCCGCTGCTGACACGCGAAGGCGAAGTCGCCATCGCCAAACGCATTGAACGCGGCAAAATTCGCGCGCAAAAAGCCATTTCCCGCTCGCCCATCGCTGTCGCCGAACTGATTCAAATCGGTAAGGAACTGAGCGAAGAATATTTGTCGGTTCGTGAAGTGGTGACTTTCACTGAACAGGAAGGCATCACCGAGGAGAAGATTCTCGAATATCACAATTACACGCTCGAAACGATTGCTGAAACCGGCAAGACCTTCAAAAAGACCAACCAGATGTACGAAAAAGTTTTGGCCGAGCCGAAACGTTCGCCGAAGCTGGTCAAGATGAAGCGCAAATTGGCACGTCAGCGCGTTGAGCTTTCTCATTTATTTCGTCTGCTGGAATTCACGCCGAAGATTCAGGATCGTTTGGTGGGAGCGATGCGCCGCGCTTCAATGGAAGTCAAAGAAACCGAGCGCGAAATCGAAAAGCTGCAACGTTCTCTGGAACGCAAGCGCAACGAAGAGGAAAAGAAGGAAGTCGAAAAGAAGCTGCGCGCCTCCAAACGTCACCTGACGCAACTGGAAGAGCAGCACAAACTGCCCGCGCAGGACATCAAACGCTCTTTCCAAACCGTTATCGGTGGCGAGGCCGAAGCGCAACAAGCGAAGAAAGAACTGGTGGAAGCCAACCTGCGTTTGGTCGTCTCCATCGCCAAAAAATACACCAATCGCGGCTTGCAGTTTCTGGATTTGATTCAGGAAGGCAACATCGGTTTGATGAAAGCCGTGGACAAATTCGAGTACCGTCGCGGTTATAAGTTTTCGACTTATGCGACGTGGTGGATTCGTCAGGCCATCACCCGCGCCATCGCCGACCAGGCACGCACCATCCGTATTCCGGTTCACATGATCGAAACGATCAACAAACTGATTCGGACTTCGCGCGCGCTGGTGCAGGAACTCGGACGCGAGCCAACGTCGGAAGAAATCGCCAAGAAGATGGACATTCCGGCCTCGAAGGTGCGCAAAGTCCTGAAGATCGCGCAAGAGCCGATTTCGCTCGAAACGCCCATCGGTGAAGAGGAAGATTCGCATCTGGGCGATTTCATCGAAGACAAGACGATTCAAAATCCGTCGGAAGCCGTCATCAACATCAACCTGCGCGAAATCACCGAGGAAGTGTTGAAGACGCTCACTCCGCGTGAAGAGAAAGTCATCAAGATGCGCTTCGGCCTGGGGCCAAACGGCAGTGAACACACGCTGGAAGAAGTCGGCCAGCATTTCGCCGTCACCCGCGAACGCATTCGTCAGATCGAAGCCAAGGCGCTGCGCAAACTTCGTCATCCTTCGCGGTCGCGCAAGCTCAAAGCGTTTTTGGAAAGCGGCAGGCCATAAACTTTTTCTATCTTCATCAACAAAGCAGCCTCAGTTCAATCAACAGAACTGAGGCTGTTTTGCTTTTTCCAACTGATTTCAAACAACAATCACCGCCGCGCCGCGCACCGCGTCGTGCTTCAAGGCGTTGAGCGCCGCGTTCGTTTCCGCCAGACTAAACACCTGTGTTTGCGTTTTAATCGGAATCTCCGCCGCGACTTTCAAAAAGTCTTCGCCGTCTTGCCGCGTGTTGTTGGCCACGCTGCGGACGATGCGTTCGTGGTAAAGCAGTAGGTAGTCCAGCGGCGGAATCCGGCTCATGTGGATTCCGCCGAGTGTCAGACAGCCGCCTTTTTTCAAAACCTTCAGCGCGGAAACGACCAGTTCGCCGGCAGGCGCGAAGATGATGGCGCTGTCGAGTTTTGCCGGCGGCGCGTCGTCGCTGAATCCTGCCCACACCGCGCCAAGTTCCCGCGCCAAATCCTGATGCCGCTGGTCGCGTGTGAAAGCAAAAACTTCCACGCCCCAATGCCGCGCCACTTGAATGGCGACGTGCGCCGCAGCGCCGAAGCCGTACAAGCCCAGCCTGCGCCCCGGACTTGCGCCGGTGATGCCTGAAAGCCGCAGCGAACGAAAGCCTATGATTCCGGCGCAAAGCAGCGGCGCGGCTTCGATGTCGCTGAAGGCTTCGGGAATGACGTAAACGAAATCAGCGGGCGCGACCGTGAATTCCGCGTAACCGCCGTTCACCTTGTAACCGGTGAAGCTCGCGTTTTCGCACAGGTTCTCTTTGCCGTCGCGGCAGAATTCGCACTGGCCGCAAGTCTGATGCAGCCACGGCACGCCGACGCGGTCGCCTACATTGAATCGCGTCACGTTCGCGCCAAGCTGCTCAATGCGCCCGACAATTTGATGGCCGGGAATGATCGGTAAATGACGTTCGGGCAATTCGCCTTCAATGACGTGCAAATCGGTGCGGCAGACGCCGCAGGCGCTGACTCGAATCAAAACCTGCCCTTCGCCGGATTGAGGTTTGGCAACCTCGACAAGCTCCAGTGGCTTGGTTTCAATCGGTGCGTGAGCGCGTAACAGACAAGCTTTCATTGTTCCACCTTCCTGGCCGGCTTCTCATAACCGGTCATTTCCAAAAAACCTTTTCCGCCGATTGGCCGCCCGTTACGCTTGCCGGAAACTTCGATCAAGCCTTTCCAGTAGGTCACGCCGATGGATTGCGCGGCCTGAAATTCCTGGTTGTCCAGCACGGCTTTCGCCTCCAATTCAATCTGCTTGCCGGGAAGCGTCACGCGCCATTGAACCGGGTAGCTTGCGCCACTCGCCGTTGAAATCCAGCGCGTCATCGGTTCCAACGAAAAATCTTCCAGCTTGAGCGCCTCGCGCGAACCGTCGGCGTTGACCAGAGTGGCGATGAAATATTGATCGCGCGCGCCATCGTTCAAACGAAACTGGGAAATCATCAAATCGCTGCCGTCTTCCAACGCAATCGAAAAATAATCCCAACCGGCCTGCCCTTCTTCCAAGAAGCTTGTGCCGAATTCGTGATCGAAGTGACTCGTGCCGCTGACTTCAAACCGTCGGCCATCCAGCCACAACGCGCCGCGCGCAGCCATTCGCGGTTGCGAATAAAAATGCGTGGCGTTCAAAGCCAGAAAGCCTTTTTGAAAAACGCCCTCTTCGCCGTGCATCACCGGCGGCTTGCCGGATTCGAGCGTGAGTTCCAGGCCGACGCCGTCTTCGCCGGAAATGGCGCGCAGCAAGGTTTTCGCCTGCTCCCGGCGCGCCTCCCAATCTTCGTTCCACAATCGAAAACTTTCCGTCGCCGCGCCCGCCCATCCTACGCCGGCGCGGTTCAGGCGTTCGGCGGTTTTGAACTGATTGCCGTCAACATCGGTCACGGCCAATTGCGTCACGAACAAATCACGAATCGCCCAGCGCGAAGGGTTCGCCGGTTTGAAGCTGACTCCCGCGCGAATGAATTTCAGTTGATAGCCGAACAGCCGTCCATCGTTGTCCGTCAACTGACCGCTGTAGGCCCATTGTTCAAGTTGATAATCGGGATGGCCAGCCTGATCGCGCGCAAAGTCGAAGTCATAAGACGACGTGGCTGTCGTCCAAAATTCGTTTTGCGCCAAAGCCAGCGATAACCCAATCGCGAGGATGATGGTGCTGATACAAAAAAAGAAAAAAGGAAACTTCGCGTTTTTTTTCCAGCGGTCGGGACGCCCGCGCTCCCAGGATTTCATCACTCTTCTCCCATCTGTTCGGTTGCGTGCAAGCGCGATGCGCGCCGCGCAGGGTAAATGCCCGACAGCGTGGTGGCGATCAAAATCAAAATCGAGGATTGGATCAGAAAGCCCACCGGCAAATGAAACTGAATCGTCCAGCCGAAGCTTTGTACGTTGATGACGTACATCAGCAGCAACGACAGCAACAAGCCGACGCCGAGGCCAATGCTTTGACTGACCAAACCCATCAGGCCCGCTTCGATGACGACCATTTTGCGAATCTGGCGACGATCCGCGCCGACCAATCGCAGCATCGCGATTTCGCGTTTGCGTTCCAGAATCAAAGTCAGCAGCGTCGTCGCCACGCCCAAAATCGCAACGAAGATGGCGATCACTTCCAGCGCGTAGGTGATCGAAAAGGTGCTGTCGAAAATTCGCAAGACTTCGCGCCGGATCGAGGTGTTGGTGAAGATCAGTACGCGCGAGGCTTGGCCTAATTGCCGCAGCAAGTCTTCGCGCACGGCGTCCGCGTTTGCGCCTTCGCGCAGGTAAACGGTCAGGCTCGTCGCCAGCGGTTCAGGCCAATAGCGCGTGAAGGTTCCGCGATCCATCACAATCACGCCCCGGTCGTTGGAGTAATCGAAATAGACGGCGTTGATGCGAAATTGCGCATCGCCTTTGGGCGTTGCCAGCGTAATCGCGTCGCCGACCTGTTTGTCGTGCTTCAGCGCGAAGCTTTCGGAAACAACGATAGCGTTTTGCCCAATGGCGGCGCGCATCGCGTCTCTATTCCCGGTTTTGAAAATCAGCTTGCCGTGATTGAGTTGCTTTTCAAATTCGCCCGCGCCCAGCGTCACCAGGCTGCCCGCGTAGGGAATGTCGAAATTGCGAAAGCGATCCGCCGCCGCAACCATTGGATGTTCCGAAACGATTTTTTCGACTTCGGGCGAAAAGACCGCGTCGGTCGCCACGTTGCCGCGCGTGGCCGGGCGCATATACAAATCGGCTTTCAACGTTTGCTCGACCCAGTAAATCACCGTCTGCCGAAAACTGCCGATCATCACCGCCACCGCGACCATCATCGAAAGACTGACGGCCAGCGCCGCCACCGAAATCGAAATGCGTGGAATCGCGCCAGCCAGATTGGTGTTGGCCAAACGGCCTTCGATTTTGAAGAGCTTGAACAAAGGGCGTTCGCCGATTCTGCCCAATGCAAACAACACCGCCGGAACCATGCACGCCGCCCCGAACACAATCGCCAGCGCCGAAGCATAGCCAAACACCGGCAGCCCCGCGACCGCCGGTTGCCGCGCAAACCACCAGGCCAACGCAAACAGCACCGGCGACAAAATCAAATAGCGGGCTTTGAGCCGAAACCGCGATTCGAGCCGGTCATTGCCGCGCATCGCCGTTGTCGGCGCAACGCGCGAGGCTTCCACCGCCGGGATTGCCGCCGCCACGAGCGACAACGGCAATCCAATCGCAAACGCGATGAACACATATTTCAAACCCAGCGGCGGCGGTTCCGCCGCAGTGGCGATGTACAAAGCATTGACCGTTGTCGCCGTCAATTTCACCGCGCCGAAGGCCATTACGCGGCCAAACAACAATCCCAACGCGCAGCCAACAACGGCCAGCGCTGCCGCTTCCAGCAAAAACAGCGAAAGTACCATTCGCCGCGTCACGCCCAGCGCCCGCAGCGTGCCGATTTCTTCGCGCCGCGTGATAACCGAAATCGAAACCGTGTTGTATATCAAAAACAACCCGACCAGCAGCGCGATGTAAGACAGCGCGGACAGATTGAAGTGAAACGCTTCGAGCATTTTTTCGACCTGACTGCCGCGCCGCGCCGGGCGTTGCACTTTCAACCCTTGCGGCAAACGCTGCGCAATCGCCTGTTCGGCAGCATCCACGGCGGAAGGGTCTTTCAACAACACGTCCAACCGATCCAACCGCCCAAGCCGGTTGAACGCAAGCTGCGCCGCCGCAATGTCCATCAGCGCAAAGTTGCCGTCCATTGTTTGCGCCGGGCCTTCGGCTTTCAGCAAACCGCGAACAATGAAATTTTCGGCTTTGTCGGCAAAGGCGATTTCGATTTCGCCGCCGACTTGCAGTTGATGACGACGGGCGAATTTTTCGGTCAGCAAAATGGAGCGAGGATCAATCAGGAGTTTGAGGAATTCCTGCGCACTCGGCGTGCGGCGTTTATCTGCAAATTCCAGCAGCTTGTAGTCGCGAAACGAACGGTCGCGCAGCACATCCACGCCCAGCACGCGCAAAGCTTCGGAGTTGTTTTGACCGGTTGCGGCCTGCGCATCGCCTTCAATGATCGGACTGACCTGCCCGAATTCGCGCAGCCAGCCGAGTTCGTTCAACAACAATTCGTCAAAGCCGATGCCCGCGCCGGTGATTTCCAGCGAAGTTTTGCCGGAAACGGTTTCAATCGCTTTTTCGAAACCGCGCAGCGAGGCGGCGTTGGTCATCTGAATGGCGACGACCACGGCAATTCCGAGCGCAATTCCTAAAACCGTGGCAAAGGAACGCAGTTTTTCGCCGGCCAGATGGCGTAGGATGAATTGCCTAAACAATCGCACTTTGCGCAACCTCCGGCTTCTGTTCAGCAATGCTTTCAATTTGGCCATCGCGCATTTTGACAATACGTTTGGCCGCCGCAGCCGTTTCTGCGCCGTGCGTTGCCAGCAAAATCGTCAAGCCCAGTTCGCGGTTCAATTCGCTAAGCAGACTGAGTACGCGCGTGCCGTTTTCCGAATCCAGATTGCCGGTGGGTTCGTCGGCAATCAGCAAGGCGGGTTGATGAATCACTGCGCGGGCAATGGCGGCGCGCTGCATTTCTCCGCCGGAAAGTTGCTGCGGGTAATGCCGCAGCCTGTGGCTAAGGCCGACACGATCCGCCAATTGTTTGGCGCGGCGCTCGGCTTCGTTCACATCGTCGCCGTCCAGCAACATCGGCAGCGTCACGTTTTCCATCACGGTCAAAGTCGGCAGCAAATTGAAAAACTGAAAGACGAAGCCGATGCGTTCGCGCCGCAACCGCGTTAGTTGATCGTCGTTGAGTTTGCCAAGCTCCGTGTTTTCAATTTGCAGGCGGCCAGCCGTCGGACGATCCATCGCGCCGCACAAATGCAGCAGTGTGGATTTGCCGCAGCCCGAAGGCCCCATCAACGCGGCAAAATCGCCGGTTTCAAGCGTCAACGAAACGCCGCGCACGGCTTCAACCGGCGCTTCGCCGCCTGCATAAATTTTCCGTACTTCTTCCGCCAATAAAATCGGCACGCAGCACCCCTACTTTTTGAAATTGTCCTGCACGACTTGATGACGATACGCGAACATCTTTTCCAGTTTAGCGCGCGTAAATCCGCCACCGACCAATTCCCCCAGCCATCCAAACGGCAGTTCGTATTCGATGTCGTCAATCATCAAAGTCGTTCCCGCCGCAGTCGGCTCAAATCGGTGACGATGATACCAATACACGAACGGCCCCTGCCGCTGAATATCCGCAAACAATCGCGGCGGATCGTATTCGACGTGTTCGGCCACCCATTTTTGCCAAATCGGCCCGGTAAAGACTTTGAACACCACGCGCGTGCCGACGCGCAAACCATTGCCGCGTTCGACCATTTCTACCTTTTCCCACGGTGGCGTCAGTTTTTCGACCGCGCCCGGCTGCTCGTGCCAAGCAAACAGCAATTCAGGCGCGGCAGGAACTTCCGTTTGTTTTAGAAATCGTTGTCTTCTCATAAAAATCCTTTTTCAACGATCATCCTAGAAACTCTGTCCAGGAAGCGTCAATATACAAAACCATGCAGCAAGGAATTGTCAGTCTTTTGACAAGGTTTTGTCAAAGTTAAATCTTGACAGGGTCTTGTCGGAGCAAGTATCTTTCGTGGCGTCGTTGGGAAAGAACGCAATAAAAGAAGGCAAAAGTTGTAACAAGTGGTGAGGGGGGAGGGAGTCTGTATTTCCCAAGACAAAAGCCGAGCGTCTCGAACTCGGCTCTCGGAGAATTCAAACA
>CAZRXE010001689.1:0-3742 GCA_964603695.1 uncultured Heliomicrobium sp. | reverse complement strand
GCTCAGATGGGTTTATGTGAGCTTGAAGCGGTTTTTGAGAAGTTGTCGCAAACGAATTTCCGCGCTTCTGAAAATCTGTACCGGCAATTCATTGAGCTTCATAAAGGCAGCCGGTAGTCCTCAACCGAAAATATCCTTGACCTTGCTGCCGAACTTCCGCGCGGATTTTTCCATCTGCTTTTCTTCAATCGCCGCGAATTGTTCGAGCAGTTTCCGCTGCTCGCGCGTCAAGCGGGTGGGCGTGGTGATGGTCGTCACAACGAACAAATCGCCGCGTCCGTGGCCTTGCAGCGAGACGATGCCTTTGCCTTTCAAACGGAAGATGGAGCCGGTTTGCGTGGCTTCGGGGATAGTTAGGTTGTCTTCGCCGTCCAGGGTTGGGACTTTGATTTCCGCGCCGAGCGCGGCTTGGCTGAACGTGATCGGCACGCTGACGTAAAGATTGTTGCCTTGTCGCTCGAAGACTTCGTGTTCTTTAACGTGTATGACGACGTAAAGGTCGCCGTGGCCGCCGCCGCTTTTGCCGGATTCGCCTTCGCCGGCCAGACGCAACCGCGCGCCGGTGTCTACGCCGGCGGGAATTTTGATTTCGATCTCCTGCTCTTTTTCGACGCGGCCTTGTCCGAAGCAGGTTTTACAAGGCTGCGCGATCATGCGACCCGTGCCGCGACATTGGTTGCAGGTGCGGCTGACGGAAAAGAACCCTTGTTGAAAGCGAATCTGGCCCGTGCCGCCGCAGCCTGTGCAAGTGACGGGCGACGTGCCGGGAGCGGCACCGGAACCGTTGCATGTTTCGCAGTTTTCCAGGCGCGGGATTTTGATTTTGGTTTTGTAACCGGCGGCGGCTTGTTCAAGCGAGATTTCAATGTCGTAGCGCAAATCCGAACCGCGCTGCGCGCCGCCACGGCTGGCGCGTCCGCGTCCGCCGCCGAAAATGTCTCCGAAGATGTCGCCGAGAATGTCTTCAAAGCCGCCGAAATCCGCGCCGGCCCAGGGCGCGGAGGCTGCGGAAGAACCTATGCCGGCGTGGCCAAAGCGGTCGTAGCGCGCGCGGTTGTCCGCGTTCGAGAGCACGCCGTAAGCTTCGTTCAATTCCTTGAACTTTTCCTCGGCTTCCGTGTTGCCGGGATTACGGTCGGGGTGATGTTCCATCGCCAGTTTGCGGTAGGCGCTTTTCAATTCCTGATCGCTTGCGTTTCGGCTGACGCCGAGGACTTCGTAATAATCTCGTTTACTCAAGTTTGCTTACCTCAATTCGGGGGTTTGTTACATAAGGCTTCGGCTTGCGGCAACTTGAGGCCGGAAGCGAACGCCAATTTTTTTCGGTTCGTGGGGTAACGAGAGTAGGGCGCGAGCTGAGCTTTTATCCCGCCGCCTTTTCAGGCGCATCGGCCAGGGCTTGTTCCAGTAACCGTGCGATGTAATTGACGATGCCGATCATTCGCGCGTATTCCATTCTGACCGGGCCGACCACTCCGACGCTTCCCACAATCTGATCGCCGTAGCCGTAATACGATGTAATCACCGCGCAGCGACGCAGACCGGGCAAGCTGTTTTCCGCGCCGATGCGAATGGCCACGGGGTGCGCCGCATCGCCGCCCAAACATTCCGTGAGAATTTTGATTAAGCGGCTCTTTTCCTCAAACAGGCGCAACAGTTCGCGCATGCGTTCGGCGTCGGCGAAATCCGGTTTGGTGACAATGTTCGACGCGCCTTCGACAAAAACATCCGGCGGCGTTTGATCCGTGTTTTCCAGGCCGCGATTGCAAATCATCATCGCGTTTTGCAACAGGCGGTCATACAAGGCTTTTTCTTCCGACAACCGTTTGAGCAGTTCGGCGCGAACGGCCGAAAGACTCATCCCGGAAAAATTTGCGTTGACGTAATTGGCCGTGCGGTTCAATTCGTCCTGGCTTAGATCTTCATCAATTCGCACCAGCCGATCCTGCACCAAACCCGCGCGCGACACTGTGATAACCAGAATCCGGCCATCGCTCAGGCGAACAAAATCAATATGTTTAATGACATCGTGCGCGATGCTGGGCGACACGACGATGCCTACGTTTTCCGAAAACTGAGACAGCAGGTGCGAGGCGCGGGACATCAATTGATCCGCGCTGGCCCATTGCGCTTCCGCCGTTCCGCCTCGAAATCCAAGCTGAATCGCTGTTTCGTCAAATTCCGACAGTCGCGTTTGCTCCAAAATATGATCCACGTAAAAACGATAGCCTTTGTCGCTGGGAATACGGCCCGCCGACGTATGCGGCTGTTCCAGGAATCCTGCTTCTTCCAACTCGGCAATTACGTTGCGGACGGTCGCGGATGACAGTTTTTCGCGTGTGTACTGAGAAATGGAGCGCGATCCCACGGGTTCGCCAGTGGCAATATGCATACTGATGAGCAGCGCCAGCATTTCGCGGCTGCGATTATCCAGAATGTCCAGTCTGCTCTTCAGCATATTTTTATTTTATTCAGACGCGGTTTGGATATTGGTCTCACCAGTTCGGTGATTGGGGCGCAAATTAGCATCGCCCGCAAAACACTGTCAAGCCAGTCACTCAGTGACTTTGATAATTCCCGTGTGTAGGAAACTTGCAGGCAGGACTATCAAGAAACCTGACTAAAGATCGTTGACAGGTTTTTGTCAAAGGCTGACCTGGCTAGAATTCTACCGCAGCCAGCCCCACGTGCCTGCTGCTGCAAATCTATATTGACGTGCGAAACAAAACCAATCGTTGGAATGGCTTGCAGGTCGGGATCAGCTTTTTGCGAGGTGAGAAATTCCAACGGAGAGCATTTTGTCGCGTCCAGATCAATGATGATTTGATCTGGTTTTTCGAGCCGGGCAAGTTCGAGCGCCTGTTGGCATGTTTTGGCATAAAGAGGTTTGACACTGATTCGAGCCGCCGCCTGGTTGATTTTGGCGGCGAAGAAGAGGTTATCCAGTAAAACCAAGATTTTTCGAGAGTTAGCGGGTGGTGTTTCGATTGCTTCCATCTTTTTTTCTCGCTTTCTTGCAAGGGCTGGGGGATTGTACTAAGATTCCCAATCTAGTAACAAGCTTCCTATTGGTAACCCCAACAACCGCCGAAAACATTTGCCGTATTCGCGACTAATCCGTGGTCGAATCGAAGGCGGAGGAGTGTTGGATCGTCAAAAATAGATAGAAGGAAACGCTGATAATGAAAGCCTACGCACCGATCCTGATAGTTTTCATTTTCGTCTCCGGCTTTGCCGTGACGAACATCATCCTGACGCATCTGGTCGGCAAACGAAAAGATACTCGCGCCAAGTTGATGCCTTACGAATGCGGCATGGATCCGGTCGGGTCGGCGCATCAGCGGTTTTCGGTGAAGTTCTATTTGGTGGCGATGCTGTTCATCCTTTTCGACATTGAAGCGATTTTTCTGGTTCCGTGGGCGGTGGTGTTCAGAAACCTGATTACCACGCTTTCGCGTCCCTTTGTTTTCTTCGAGATGATGATCTTCTTCGCGGTTTTGCTGGTGGGTTATGTCTATGTCTGGAAGAAGGGCTTGTTCGATTGGAACAACAATAACTAAGCTCAAAAAATAGTCTGGGAAAAAGTTATGGGTTTAGAAACTAAAGTCGGCGAAGTTCTGCCGGAAATAATCACGACGAAATTGGATGCACTGGTCAATTGGGCGCGCAAATCCGCGTTGTGGCCGGCGACGTTCGGTCTGGCTTGTTGCGCGATTGAAATGATGGCGATGACCGAGCCGCG
>CAZRXE010001688.1:0-5709 GCA_964603695.1 uncultured Heliomicrobium sp. | reverse complement strand
CGTGCTGGATTCCAGCGCGGCGAGCGACAAAAGTGGATCCGCTGATTGCCTTGAGGTGCGAATAGGTATGAAAAAAGGGTTGATGAATCCGCGCGAAGCTTTATTTAATGTCGTCGTAACCACTCAGGCCGTCGCCGACTCATAACCGCGAGCGATAGCGAGCGAGGCTTCCTCAGTCACGCCCAATGGAAAAACGCTTCTTGCCGTTCGCGGTACTGACCGGGCGGAGTAGTTATAAATCGTCATAATCACGCCTAAAAATTGCGGAAGAAAAAGGCTGCCGAGCCTGTCTAAAGGATTGATGTCGGACCGTGATCGCCACCAATCATCAACGGAGGAAAAAATGTCTTTTCGCAAATTCGCCAGACGCTGGCTCGGTTTCAGCTTCTTGTGCGTGAGCGTAACTGTCTGGGCGCAATCACCTGCGCCGCGTTCGCCGCTCGACGCCGCCAACTGGGGCGTGGTTTACGACGTACCCGCCACCAAACAGGTCAAACCTCGTCGGAGTGTGCCGTACCTTGACGCGCTGACGCTGGATATTTACACGCCGCCGGATTTGAAAGCCGGCGAAACGCGGCCTACCGTCGTTTTCCTGAACGCCATTGGCGACAACGGTGACAACAAAGTCAAAAATTGGGCGATCTATCAATCCTGGCCGCGTCTGGTTGCCGCGCAGGGAATGGTCGGCATTTCGATGGATGCCGATGGGGCAAGATCTCAGGAATCGTTGCGCGGCGTATTCGACTTTCTGAGCAAGCAGGGTGCGCAATACGGCGTGGACGCCGCGCGATTGGGCGTTTACGCGGCGTCGGCCAATGTGCGCGGCGCGTATGAATATCTGAGCAGCGCGCAAGTGTCGAAAGGCATTCGCGCGGCGGCGCTTTATTACGGCGGCGTGCCGGAAGGAAGTCTGCGCGCGGATTTGCCCGTGCTATTCATCGTTGCGCAAAGCGATGCGCCGGGACTGGGCGTGCCGCTCGGCGCGTTGTGGCAGCGCGTAATCGCCGCGCGCGCTCCGTGGTCGCTGCTGTTTGCCAGCAATCTGCCGCACGCCTTCGACGCCTTTTCCGACAACGACGAGGCGCGGCGCATCATTCAACAAAGCCTGGCCTTTTGGAAATCGCATCTCGAACCCGTGCCACAACCGTCGTGGCAGCCTTCGGCGGCGCGCGCCGTGGTTGCCGCCACTTACGACAACAACCCGCAACGCGCGGCGGAACTGCTTTCCGCATGGAGCAAAGACAATCCAAGCGATGTCACGGCACAGATGCAGCTTGGTCGCACGCTGGCGCAACTGCGCCGTTTCGACGAAGCCGCCGCCGCGTATGAAAAGGCGCAATCGCTGGGTTCCAACGATCCGGGCGTCTTTGCCGGTTTGGGACAGATTAAGTTTGGCCAGCGCCAGTTCGAGCAGGCTATTCCTTTGCTTAGCCGCGCGATTGAGGCGGGCGCTCGCAACAGTTTGTTGTACGGTCAACTCGCTTCCTCGCAGCTTCACATCGGGCGCAACGAGGAGGCAGTGCGGAATTACCTTAAAGCCTTTGAAACGGGAATCCCGCCGGGCGCGAACACGCGCGGGGTGGCTTATTACAATCTCGGCTGCGGTTACGTGAAGCTCGGCCAGAAGGACAAGGCGCTCGACGCTTTGACGAACGCCGTTGCCGAAGGCTTCACCCAGCGTCAAACGTATGAAACCGACGAAGACCTGACACCGTTGCGTTCAGACGTGCGCTTTCAAGAACTGCTGGGCCGACTGCCGAAGTCTTAACTCAAGGAGGTGTTTATGAAATTGACGCTTTTGCTGATATGCCTGTCGTTCGTGGTCTTCGCGCAAGCGCCCATCGTGGCGGAAAAGAATGCGCCGTCCAAAATCACCATCACCAATAAAGACGAACCTGGCGAACGGCTGACTGTGACGGGCGTGATTTACGGCGCAGACGGCAAACCGTTGGCGGGCGCGTCCCTGTACGTCTATCACACGGACTCCACGGGGCGTTACACGCCAGGTCCGAAAGACGACAACCGCAACCCGCGTTTGCGCGGCTATCTGCGCACCGATGCGCAAGGCCGTTACGAATACACTACGATTAAACCCGCACCGTATCCTGGTGAGAACGGACCGCCCGCGCACATTCATTACCACGTCAATGCTCCGGGCCATCAAGAACGCGTTTTTGAAATCGTGTTTGAAGGCGACCCGAAACTCACAAGCGACATTCGCGCTAAAGCTGCCAGGGAAGACAGCATGTTTTCCCTGCGTCCGTTGACGCGCGAAGCGTCAGGCAGTTGGCACTGCACGCAGAATGTCAAACTGAAGAAGTCTTAACACGCGACGCCGAAGGGTTACGTGCGCTATCCCGCGTGGTCGCCACGCGGCAATCAAACCGTGTTTGAATATGGCGAAATGACGGGCAATGTCTCGTTGGCGGAATTCAAATGACGCCGGCATCACCTGACGCTGCCTGACGGAGTAGCCTGTTCAAATATCGGTTGATGGTGAAGATGTGATGAGGACGGCTGCCGCCACGACTATTCGTGTCGGAGCGCCACCATCGGATCAACTTTCGACGCTCTCCGCGCGGGCAGGTAACAGGCCGCCAGCGCCACGGCAATCAGCGTCAACGAAATGCCGGCGAGCGCCCATGGATCCCGTGTCGGCAACATCGGAAGCGCCCACCGCAACAGCCGCGATACGGCATAAGCCCCGCCCAATCCCAGCAAGGCTCCGGCGAGAATCAGCCGCGCTCCTTTGCCCAGCATCAGCCACAGCACGTCGCGTGATTGTGCGCCGAGCGCCAGACGAATGCCGATTTCGCCGGTGCGCTGCGCCACGCTGTAAGAGATGACGCCATAAATCCCAATCGCCGCCAGTAACAATCCCAGCGCCGCAAACGCGCCCAGCAATGCGCCGAGCAGCGAGATGTTGCCCAGCCCCTGTTCCACCTGACTGCGCACGCTGCGGACGCGATGAATTGGCTGCGTGGAATCCAGTTCGGCCACGGCGCGCCGCAGCGCGGGAGCGAGCGCTTCCGCCGCAGTGGAACTGCGCAATGAAAGAGTCACATCACTCCGGGCGTTTTGCGCCAATGGCCTAAACAACTGGTAGCGTGTGTAAGGTTCGCCCACTCCTGCTGGGAAACTCATGTCGTTGACCACACCGACAATTTCAACCCAGCTCGAGCCGCCGCCGATACGTTTGCCCACGGCGCTTTCGTTCGGCCAGAAGCGGCGCGCCAGCGTTTCGTTGACGATGGCGATCCTGGGCTTATCGGCGGTGTCGGCGGCATTGAAAAAGCGTCCCTCCAGCAATCGCACGCTGAGTGTCGAGAAGAAATCAGGATTGACCGTTTCAACAAAACCCTCCGGCCATTGTCCGGCGGGCGGTTCCGGTTGTCCCTCCACCCAGAAACTGCCGCTGCTGTTGAAACCGAAAGCAGTTTGCGAACTGGAGAGCGCGACTTTCTCAACGCCGGGCAAGGCGCGCAGCCGCTCTTCCAAACGTTGAAAGAAGGCCAGACGCTGCGGCGCTTTCTCGTAGCTGGAACCGTGCAAGCTGAGTTGCGCCGTCACCAATCCATCAATGCGCCAGCCCGGATCGAGATTGGTGAAGCGTTGCAGGCCGCGCAAAAACAGTCCCGCTCCGGCCAGCAAAATCAATGCGAAAGCTACTTCTCTGACAATCAACGCGTGGCGCAGGCGATGTTGGGAACGGCCGGCAGTCGAACCCCGCGGGCTTTCTTTCAGCGCGTGATTCACGTCCGCCCGCGAAGCCAGCCACGCCGGAACTACGCCGAAAATCAATCCGGTCAGCAGCGACGCGAGCAGCGCGAAGCCGAAAACTTTGTAATCGAGCGAAACTTCCGCGCCGGGCAATTCGCTGAACAAACGCGCGCTGATGAATTTGACACCGCCCAGCGCCAGCAACAGGCTGATGGTGCCGCCGAGCAAGGCGATGACCAGACTTTCGGTCAGCGATTGCCGCAACAGCCGCAGGCGCCCCGCGCCGAGCGCCGCGCGAACGGCATATTCGCGCGCGCGCGCCGCCGTACGTGCCATTTGCAGATTGGCCAGATTGGCGCAGGCAATCAGTAGCACGAAACCTGCCAGTCCGAACGTGAACCACATCATTTTGCGCCCGGTGTCGTCGGACATCGTCCGGTACAACGCTTCCAGGCGAATGCTTTCGTTTTGGTTCGAGGATTGCTCTTTGGCGATGCCGTCAAAAAGCGTCGCCATCGCGTTCTGCGCCTGTGCTTCCGTCACGCCGGGTTTCAACCGTGCCAGTGCCGGCAGGTAATTGTTGTTGCGGTTTTGGCGGTCGGCAGCGACGAAGGCGATAGGCCGCCAGAAATCCACAGTCCCCCATAGCAGCGGATGGTCGAAGCCCGGCGGCATCACGCCGATCACCTTTACGGTTTCGTTATCGAACTGCAACGTGCGTCCGACAGTGTTTGGGTCGCCGCCGAATCGGCGCTGCCACATGCGGTCGCTCAGCACTACGACCAGATTCGCGCCGGGCTGATCTTCTTCAGCGGTGAAAACGCGCCCCAAGGCCGGCCCCACGCCGAGCGTCGCAAAAAAGTCAGCCGTGACGGCCAGCCCTTGCAAACGTTCGGCAGACTGGCCTTTTTCAATTAGGTTCGGACCGATTCCGTTGAAGACGGCCATATGCTCGAAGACATCATTCTTTTCGCGCATCGCCATGAAGTTGGCCGGCGAATGCGGCCAGCTTTGCGAATGCGCCGACGTGCGCCAGACGCGCACCAGCCGTTCGGAATTCGGGTAAGGCAAGGCGCGGAACAAATAAGTGTTCAGCACACTAAAAATCGCCGTGTTTGCGCCAATGCCCAGCGCCAGCGTCAGCGCCGCCACCACGGTGAAGCCTTTCTGCTTGAGCAGCATTCGCAATCCGAACCGCAGGTCTTGAAACATGTCATCCTCCAATCGTTGCCGTTGCAGCCACAGCGCATCCCAAAACGCGCCCAGGCTGCGCCAGGTCAATTCAAACTTGTTGCGCCAGGTGAGCTTGTCCCAGCGCGTCAGCATCGCTTCGCGGTATTCCAGTTCCGCCTGCCACTCCCGCCGCCAGCGCGTGCGAAAACGGCGCGGCACGATCACGCCGATGAACTCGATCATCCCGCGCAGCAATGAAGTGAACCGTTGTGGATTGTGATCCGGCATGGTTGGCACAGCCGTTTAAGCGTCCGCCGACTTCGGTCTCTTTTCCACCGCGAACACGTTTTCCAGCGCGCGGTAACGTTTCAATGCTTCGGCCAACGCCGCGTGACCGTCTTTGGTCAGTTCGTAATAACGTCGCGGCGAACGCTGCTCGCTTTCCGCCACAGCGTCCGACTCCCAACGCGAGGTCACCAAGCCCGTGTCTTCAAATCGTCGCAACGCCGGATACACAGTCCCGCTCGGCAATCCCGTCACATCAATTATGTCGAAACCGTACTGATAGCCGTTGGCTAGCGCCTGCAAAATCAACGCCGTCGTATAGCTCAGATTCACCGTCGTCTTGCTCCCTATGTAGTAATCTATTTCTTAGTCGTAGATTACTACATAGCCTGAGAGCGTCAAGCCCAAATCTGGTTCAGTAAAAAATAAAGTGGAAGGGAAGAGGTGGAGAGTTCTACCTCTTCCAGTTTGATGAAGGGAATTCAAAAAAGAAACGGCGCGCCTATTCGTGACGAAGCGCGGTCATCGGAT
>CAZRXE010001687.1:0-2109 GCA_964603695.1 uncultured Heliomicrobium sp. | reverse complement strand
GAATCCACCGTCGCCAATTTCGGCAGCGGCGATGTCACGATTGAAGTCGTCGCCACTACCGACAAAGGCGAGAAGTTGCGCAAGACCATGACAGTCAAAGCCGGGGAATATAGCGCGGCGGTGTTTCCGGCAGGAACGAACATCGCGACCATCGAAGCGGACCCGAACAAGCTTTATTTGCAAAGCGATTATGCCAACGATGTTTTTCCGCGCCGCCCATCGGACGCGGAAGCTTTCGGACAAGCCAATCTGGCTTTCGCGAAAAACGACTTCGCCGCCGCCGAAACCAAAGCGCGCGACGGTCTGAAAAACAATGCGAACGCCCCCACGCTGCAAGCTTTATTGGGACGCGCGTTGCTGGCGCAGAAAAAGACCGAAGAAGCGGCGAAAGTTTTTGAGGCCGTTCTGAAAGCCGATCCCTTGCCGCTTCAAGCATACGGGGCAGCTAATCTGGGGTTGGCGGAAATCGCTTTGCAGCAAAACAATTTTGCTGAAGCTTCGCGGCGATTTCGTTTTGCCGCGATGTCGGATTTCGACGCGGCGACCACGGTTGCGGCGCGCGACAGCGCAGCCAAAGCTGAGCGCAGCGCAAATGCCGTGAAAATTCCGGAAGACATCCGCGCGTTCTTGCAAAAATTTGACGGTGCCGTGCTGCAAAGCAGTGCGGATGCGGTCAATCAATTCATCGAACTCGGCAATCTACGTAAATTCGCGCAGTCGCTGGTGGTCAGAAAGCCCGCCACCTGGACGACGGAAGCCGTTCGCACCGAAGACTGGGACGCCAACCGCACTGCGGTGGATGTGACACTGAAGATCAAAATCGAAGGCAAGGATTACGCCGGGCGCGCCGTTTATGTCATCAGCCGAGCCAATGGAAAGATGCTTTTAAGCGAAGTGCCGGTCTTTGACGTGAAGTGATGCGGATGAACGTCTTAGCAACAAATTTTGGCGGTTTAGGTGGTTGACGACTATGGCCTTGATGAGTATTATCCCGATTCGCTTTTTTAGGACGAGTTTCTTTCCGGGCCGTTAGCTCAGTCGGTAGAGCAACTGGCTTTTAACCAGTGGGTCGATGGTTCGAGTCCATCACGGCTCATCAGCACAATACTAATTCAGGGGACTAATTCAGTCCCCTTTTCTTTTTCCTCTCAGCCTTTTCTCAAACCATCGGACGAACCTTTTTAGATTGGTCGAAAAATATTTGTGCTTGATGGTGGTTTTTCTCTGTCACTTGCGCCTTACAGGTCGAGTGCGATTAGGCGCTCACCACGAACAACTGATTAGAGAACGAAGGAGAAAAAAATGAATACACAAAACGCGGTGTTGAAAGCGAACGAATTGAAACAGGAAGATCGCGGCAAACAACCGGCTACACAGCAAGCTATTGTGCTAGTTGACCAACTGACCGATCTGCAACCCAACGACCGGCAGGTGGCGGAGGTCAAAGGCGGTCCTTTGTTGATTCACGCCCTTGTGGATCTCAAGGGGAGACCATATCAATCCCTCTGAGGTTTTAGTCCGGTCGGAGCCTTCGAATTGATCAGAGCCTGTGCGACAAGTTCGCACAGGCTTTGTTTATTTATCGAGTGAGAGCAGATGGAGATCGCTTTGATGATCTGTGGCGGTGAAAAAAATCCGGCGATTATCGCGCGTCAAACCCAGGGTCGAGACGAGTAGCGTTGGGTGAGAATACACCGGGCCGACCTTTTTGGTTTGAGTGTCTACCAGCCAGATTTGCTGTTCCGCCGTTTTCCCTTTGCCGGAGTAAGCGAAAATGATGTGGCGGTTGTCCGCCAGCCATTCCGGGCGAGTGCCGAAGTCAGTGATTTTTTCGTAGCGGTTGGTCGCGAAGGAGTAAACAAACAAACCCCTTTTTGCGCGCATTTCCTGACCTTGCATCCCAACGGCGTTGCCCACGATTCGTTGACCATCCGGCGACCAGTGATAACCGCTGAACCAATCTCCGGCTTCATTCATCACAGGCAACGTCACAGGCGTTTGTTGCGCCCAGGCTTTGTCGGTCTCGATAATTTGCGTGCCTTGCGGTTGCGTGCGTTGTTCGTTGGCAGCTTTCACGTCGCTAGTCAGTTGGTAGGCGATGCGCTCGCC
>CAZRXE010001686.1:0-3437 GCA_964603695.1 uncultured Heliomicrobium sp. | reverse complement strand
GACGGCTCGGGTGCGTGGCGGACGGTGAAGCTTACGTTGTGCCAGTGCATTATTTTTTCGACGGCGAAAGCATTTACGTTCATTCGCTGCCGGGCAGAAAGATCAATGCGCTGCGCGCACATCCCAGAGCCTGCTTGCAAGTGGATGTGATAGCAGATTCCTATCACTGGCGCAGCGTGCTGGCTTACGGCAATTACGAGGAAATCACCGATGAACGCTTGCACGAGATGGCGCTGGCGGAACTCTTCCGCCGCTTGCCACACTTGACGCCGGTTGAATCCCGAATGACCAAAGGCGTCAGCCAAACCATTGTTTTTCGCCTGCGCGTGGATGAACTGACAGGCGTTGGAGAAACCTGGTAGGGTAGGAAAACCCTTCAAAGCTATGGAAACTTCCCGTCTGACTGAACAAGAACAATTGAATGCCGGCGAGCCGTCGTCCTCGCAAATGGCTTCGTCTCTGCGGCTGAGCGAAGCGCGGCTGGCGGGCATTCTGGCTTCGGCCATGGACGCCATCATCACCGTAGACGAAGAACAGCGCATTGTGTTGTTCAATGCGGCGGCGGAAAAAATGTTCCGCTGTCCGTCCACCGAAGTGCTGGGGCAGCCGCTGGATCGTTTCGTCCCGTCGCGCATGCGCGAAGCCCACCGCCAGCACGTCCGCAATTTCGGCGAAACCAACGTCACGCAACGAACCATGGGCAAACTGCGCATGCTTTCCGGCCTGCGCACCGACGGCGAAGAGTTTCCGATTGAAGCATCCATTTCGCAGGTGGATGCCGACGGCCACAAACTCTTCACAGTTATCATCCGCGACATCACTGAAAAGAAACGCCTGGAAGCGCAGTTCCTGCGCGCGCAGCGCATGGAAAGCATAGGCACGCTGGCCGGCGGCATCGCGCACGATTTGAACAACGTGCTTTCGCCGATTCTGACCGCCGTGGAATTGCTGCAAATGCGCTTCACGGACGAAAGCAGTCAGCGGCTGCTCAACATTCTGCACACCAACGCCGTGCGCGGCAGCGAGATGGTCAAACAGGTGCTTTCCTTCGCGCGCGGCGTCGAAGGCGATTACGCGCTGCTCCAGCCGAAACATCTCATCAAAGAGATCGTCAAAATCCTGCGCGACACTTTGCCCAAAAACATCGAAATCACCTTTTCCGAATCCGCCGAAATGTGGAATGTCAGAGGCGATGCCACGCAATTGCATCAGGTGCTGATGAATCTTTGTGTCAACGCCAGAGATGCCATGCCGCAAGGTGGTAAACTCCACATCGAAGCCGAGAACATGGAAATTGACGAACAGTATTCGCGCATGGACGCCAGCCTGAAGCCCGGACGTTATGTGCTGATTTCAGTAATTGACGCCGGCATAGGCATTCCCGAATCGAACCTGAGCAAAATCTTCGATCCCTTTTTCACCACCAAGGAAGCCGGGCAAGGGACCGGTTTGGGATTGTCTACCGTTGCGGGCATCGTCCGCAGCCATGGCGGATTCGTGAATGTTTACAGCGAAGTTGGCCGAGGCACGCAGTTCAAAATCTACCTGCCGGCGATTGAAACCGTACAAGCCGTGCCCGTCAAAGCTGCGCGCCCGGACCTGCCGTTGGGCGACGGCGAAATGGTGATGGTGGTGGACGACGAAGCCGCCATCCGCGACATCGCCCGCGAAACACTGCTCACCTTCGGCTATCAGGTCTTGGTGGCCAACGACGGCACGGAGGCGCTGGCCTTGTATTCGCAGCACAAAGACGAAATCCGCTGCGTCATCACGGATATGATGATGCCTTTCCTGGACGGCCCGGCCACCATCCGCGCGCTACGCAAACTCGCGCCGCAACTGAAGATCATTGCCTCCAGCGGTTTGAAAGCCAACGGCAAAACCGCCGAAGCCGCGCAAATGGGCGTGGAGACCTTCCTGCAAAAACCTTACACGGCGGAAGCTCTGCTGAAGGCGCTGGCTGCAGAGTTGAAGAAACAATAACGACTCGGGACCTGAGGTAAGGTAGTGCGCGCGCGCTACCTTACCGACCAACTCGCCCTGGCCATTTCAAAGCGCAGGCCATACGGATCAATGAAAAGATGATCGCGCACCGCCGTCACGCCGGGCGCGTGGCTGATTGAACCCAGGATCGCTTTTTTCTCGTCCCAGGAATTGACCGCGCCGGTCAACGTGACTTCGCCTTCGTCCACATTGACCCGGATGCGACTAGCTTCGCGGTCGGCGCGGCGTTCCAGCACATCTTCGATCAGGAATTTGACGCGCTCCGGTTCGACCGGCGTTTTCACCTGAATTTCATTGAACACGCCGCGCACGCCGGGCAGCACCGAAACGGCGCGTTCGGCGTCCACTCGCTCGCGGTAACATTCTACTTCGCCTTTCAATGTCACCCAGCCGTTGCTCACCGTGGAATAAATTCGCGAGGCGGGAACCAACACATTCCATTCCAGCGCGTGGCGCAGCGCATGGGCGATTTCTGCGTCGTTGCGTTCCTTGTCGCCAGGCGCGCGTACTTCAATGTCGTTGGCCACATCCAGCACCCCTGCGACGCGATGCGCTGCCTGTTGCGCGGCCAGTTTTTTGGCGTAACTGTCCACCACTCCGGTCAACGTGACAACGCCTTTGCACACCGTCACGCCCACTTCGTTCCGCTTCACTCGCGAATCCCAGCCAAGCTGGAAAACAACTTCGCCTTGCAGTTCTTCATCGGATTTGTAGGTCATGGCTTGTTACCTCCTACGGAAAAGGTGGGACAGACCTCAGCCTGTCCCACGTCTTCATTGTTTCAGGATGTCGCTAAGCGACCTCCTTTACGCGGTTTTGATTTCGACTTGCGCGGCCTGACGAACCGGCAATTTCGGCAAGGTGATTTCCAACACGCCGTCTTTCAAATTCGCCGCAACCTGCGTCGGATCAACCTCGGCGGGCAGCCGCATTGATCGGTAAAACCGATTGTTTTTGCGCTCACTGAAAACGATTTTTTCAGGAACTTCCTCGGATTTTTCTTCAGTGATTTGTTCGGAACTGCCTTCGATCAGCAGTTGGCCGGGTAACGCACTAACCTTGATTTCCTCGGCTTTGAAGCCTGGAACTTCGGCCTCCACTGTGATTCGGCATTCGTCTTCTTTCATCGTCACCGGAATCGGGCGCAGCAATTCGGATTCGGCGCGGAACCAGTCTTCCAACTCGTTGCCGAATTGGCGGCCACGCGCTTCAAAAAAATCATACGCCCGCCTGGCCACGGATTTTGTCAATTCTTCCATGCGTTCAATCAATGCCCCTGCTTCGACAAACAGTGGGCTGCCCGTTGTTTTTTCCGTCCGCGCCGGTTCGGTGGGCGCGAGTGCTTGTTGTGCTTTCATTTCAGTACCTCCTTTGTTTATTGAAAAAGATGGTTTGATTTACCGGATTCAACGGCAACCCTGTCGGGTGCAACC
>CAZRXE010001685.1:0-3895 GCA_964603695.1 uncultured Heliomicrobium sp. | reverse complement strand
CAATCCGCCCAGCGTTTGAAATGTGGAAAGATAGGTGTTTTCGACTTGATGAAAACTCGCCAGTTTTTCTTCGGTTGAAATGGCGTCGAAGCCGTAATCGGAAAGCTTGTCTTCCAGCCCCGCAGCCACTGATGCAGCGGTTTCCGTCGGCTTTGGAGTTTCCGCCAGAAAGACTCTGTAACCCTGCTGGTCGGCAAAGTATTTGACGAAGTTTTTTTCCGCCATCAGCAATTCGCCTTGAAAAATGCTGTCGGCCAGCGCGCCGACGATTTTCAATTTGAGCGGCGTGCCGTCGCCGGCGGTCAGCGCGGTTTCGTCGCCGACTTTCAAATGCAAAACGTAGGTCAGGGAATTGGCGTCGGCGATTACGGGAATTGGTGATTGGTGATTGGTGGTTGGTGGTTGGTGGAGCAGCAGCCACGGGTTTGCTTTTTGCTCCTCGGTTTCGGCCAGCGAACCGGCAAAGGAAAAGCGATTGGCGTTGATGAACTCTTCGGTCGCGCCCAGCACGCGCGGATTGCGCGGCGCGTAAAGGTTCAGGCAACTCGCATCATCGCCCGGTCGCAGACGGAAACGCGTCAACTTTACGTCTTTGAAGATGTCATCGGTCAGGTTCAACTCTTCGCGGCCTGCGGCGCTGTTCGGATCGTGAACGATAGGCAACAAGCTTTCGGCCAGCAACGGGTAGCCGCCCGTACCGGATTTCGGATCGAGCGAGGCCGCGCCGCCGTCTTTCCTAAACGCATCCACCGAAACAATGATGAACGCCGCCGAAGCGATCAGCGCAATGCACAGCACGCTGCGACCGGGCCGAACCGAAGCATTACGAAAACCCAGCCGCGACATCGGCCAGACGCCTTGCCCGTGAATCGTTTGCCGCTTGTCGCTCTTCAACCACGCTGACCAGAAAAACAACAATGCGATCAACAGGAATGTTCCCGCGCCGAAAAAGCCGCCGGCTTGGCCGATGAATTTCGAGCTTGCCAACATCGCCAGTCCGAGTAGCCCGAAGACGGCGAAAGGGAGAAAGGGAGAAATGGAAAAGGGGAGACGAGATGGCTTCGTTGCTTTTCTCCCTGTCCCCAAGTCTCCCAGTCCCCCAGTCCCCGACAACAAACTGCGCGGCGAAGCTTTTCGCAGGCTGCGCAGTGTTAGCCAAATGCACAGCAGCGCCGTGACCACGCCGGAAACCGCGCCGATCAACAGCGACGCCGGCGAAACGTGCAGTTTCAGCAAGGTCGTTCCCACCGCGCCCACCCACCACGTTCGCAAGCCGAACATCATCAGCCAGCCGTACAGAATTGCGCCGAGCAAACCAACCGCGCTGCCGATGACGGCCAGCAGCAAGCCTTCGCGCAAAAACAGCGCGCGAATCTGTTTGGTCGAAAATCCAATCGCCCGCAGCAACCCGATTTCGCGCAGCCGTTGCTCGATGCCGAGTTTGAAAAACAGCGTCGTCAACAGCAGTGCCGAAACAACCAGAAAGAAACTGAAATAAGTGAAGTACTCGCCGAAATCCGTCGCACCGCGCGAAGCTTGCGCGCTTTCGGATTTGACGGATTGCACCGACAAGCCCATTTGAATCGGATCAAGCGACGCGCGCAGCGCGGTTTCAACGCTTTGTTTGACGGACGCTAAATCCGCGCCTTCGCCCGGCAGCACGCGAATCGAAGTCAGCTTGCCGTAGCGCGTCGCCCACAGTTTTTGCCCGGCATCAAGCGAAATGAAGGCTTTTGGCGTAGTGCGGTATTTGTCCCAATAATCTTCATCCACTTTGCGAACGCGGCTTAAATCAACAGGAAACGGCGGATCCCAATCGGCCACACTGTTCGCATCGCTGATGCCGGGATATTCAGGCGAAAGATTGCGGTCAGCGGCCACGCCCTGCATCGGCACAATGCGTTCCAGCTTGACGGTGGTTTGTTTGGTGTCGAGTTGGCCTTCCTCTTTCCAAACGTAATATTCCAGCGTCACGTCATCGCCGGGCTTCGCGCCCAAATCGCGCGCTGCCCAGTCATTCAAAATCAAACCTTGCTGAGCGTCAGGAAATTCATTGGTTGCGGCAATCAGCGAATAGGGAACCTCTTTGCCGTTGATGCGAATGGCGTTGGCCAGATAAGTCAAAAACGAAGAGGTTTTCAGATTCAGCTTTTGCGCGGCTGCGGTTGCCTTTTCAGCCAACACATTACTGATGACGGCGCTGTCGCTTTCTAAAGAGATGGCCTTGGCATCTTCAAATACGCGCAGCTTCAAACCCAAATCGGCCAGCGTGAATTTGTCTTTGAGCAGGGTTTCCACGGCGGCCTGGGCTTGATCGGTTTTGGCGGAAAGCAGAATGGCGTTGGCTTTGTTGTCTTGTTCGATGTTCTTTTGCAGCTTCTTGAGCGGCAGGAAAACAGCGCGCACTGCGCCTTGTTGTGGGCGAAGGGAAAATTCGCCGATGCTTCCTGTTGGCAAAGCTTCGCGAAAGTTCAGGCGAATGGTGCTGCCGAGATTTTCTTTGTTGCTGTGCAGCGATTCGATGGGAATGGCGGATGGGCGTTCGATGCGCAGCACAAGCGTGTCGCCGGGCTTTGCACCGAGTTCAGTAGCCAGCGCGGTGCTTGTCAGCACGTCGTTGCCTTCGGGCGGTTGAACTGCGGAACCATGAAATTTCCAGAAGCGTTCATCCACGCCATACACGGCCACGCCGCCCGCGCGCGCGTTGGAATCGCCGTGCGTGACGACGCCTTCAATGGCAATCAGCGGACAGGCGGCGTTGAAATTGGCCGCGAACTTCTCACTGCTTTGCAAATCGGCGGCAAGTTGTTCGCGAAAGAATCCCGTCGAAGCGACGAGCAAATCCGTGTTGCCCAATCGCGACAGTGCCAGCGCGCGCAAACTGGCGCGGACGGAATCGCCCACCAGCAAGGCTCCGGCCAACACTGCCGTCGCGGTGGCGACGCCCAAAATGACGGCCAGATTCGCGCGGCGAAAATAAGTCAGACTGCGTTTAACGAGGGTGGAAAGATTCATGACATCTGCCGGAGCTTGCGGTTTATCAGTTCAAACCGTTGCGGGAATTTGGCGGCGAGTTCGGCGCTGTGCGTGACGACGATCAGGATGGTTTGTTGCTGCCGGTGCAGATCAAGCAACAACGACGCGACGGTTTCCGCCGTGTCGTGATCCAGATTGCCTGTCGGTTCGTCGCAGAGCAGCAGCAACGGTTCGTTAATCAAGGCGCGGGCGATGGCCACGCGCTGTTTTTCGCCGCCGGAAAGTTCCGCCGGGCGATGATCCAGGCGTTCGGAAAGGCCGACTTTGGCCAGCAAGGCTTTGGCGCGTGCGACCGCATCGCCTTTGCCGTTGCGCGCGACCAGCGTCGGCGTCAGCACGTTTTCCAGCACGGAGCATTGCGGCAACAAACAATGGTCTTGAAAAACGAAGCCGATCTTTTCATTGCGAAAGGCGGCCAGTTTAGCTTCGTCCAGATCGAAGGGGTTTTGTCCGTCCAGCGTCAGCGTGCCGCTGGTGGGCGGTTCCAGCGCGCCGAGCAAATACAGCAGCGTGCTTTTGCCGCTGCCCGAAGGCCCCATCATCGCCACGGCGTCGCCGCGATTGAAGCTTAGGTTGACGCCGGCAAGGATTGGCAAACTTCCGCGCGGCGTGGCGTAGTCTTTGGTCAGATTGTTGAGTTGAAGCATACGCAGGGCATTTTAGGAGACGCCGGCGCAAACGAAAACACGCGGCCAAAACAATTTCGCCTTTGGCTGAAACCTTTCATATCGCTGCCGCACTCACCTCGCGTCAAACGATTTCCTATAGTCTTTAAGAAAAAGAAATGTACAGCCGACTGTCAGTCGGCTGTAGGCGCGGCGAGCAAGGGCTTTTGAAATCAGAAGAACCTTGCCTGAGA
>CAZRXE010001684.1:0-2524 GCA_964603695.1 uncultured Heliomicrobium sp. | reverse complement strand
CTATCTCGGCGCAAGCGGCGGAAAGCCGGCGCGCGAATCGGACGAGGATATTTCAATTTCCGCCATCAACCGCTTGCGCAACAAGTGGGGCATCACGTTGAACCTGAAACATCCGCGCGCCGGCGAAGTCTTTGCCGATTTGGTCAAACAGTCTGATGTGCTGGTCGAAAATTTCAGTCCGGGCGTGTTGGAGCGTTTGGGCGCGGGTTACGACGCCGCGCGCTCTCTCAATCCACGTTTGGTTTATTGCTCGATCACGGGCTTCGGCAGCGACAGCGAGGGCAAGGCGATGGATGTCATCATTCAGGCCTTGAGCGGTGTTATGCAAACGGCCGGCAATCCCGAAGAGCCGCCGGTGCGCATTGGAGTTCCGTTTGCCGATTTGATTGCGCCGCTCTTCGGCGTGATCGGCGTGCTGGCGGCCTTGCATCAAGTCGAACGCACTGGGCAGGGACAGCACGTGGATGTCTCGATGCTTGGCACGATGACTTCATTGGTGGCGGCGGAACATTTCGATTTGCTGGCCAAATTAGGCGTTCCGCTGCGAACCGGCAAAACGGCGGCCAGACTGTCACCGTTTGGGATTTATCAAGCTCAGGATGGCTATGTGGCGATATGCGCGCCGATGGATGGTTTCGCGCACAAGCTATTCCAAGCCATGGAACGACCGGATTTAATCGCCGACGAACGCTTCAAGACTCGCGATGAGCGCGTCAAACACGTGCGGGCCGTGGATGAGCTGGTTGAAGATTGGACGCGCGCGCAACCTGTCGCCGAGGTTTTGCGCCGCCTGGAAATGGCAGATGTCCCCGCCGCCGAAGTCCGCGAACCGCAAGACGCCGTTCGCGACCCGCGCGTTGTTGCCCGCCGCGAAACTGTGTTGCTGGAACATCCTCAATTCGGCGCGGTCGAAGAAGTTTACGGCACTGGAATGCCTATACGTTTTTCCGACGCCGCCGTTGGGTTTGATCAGCCGGCTCCGCGAATCGGCGAACACAACGACCTCGTTTATTGCGAAATGCTTGGATATTCAGAAACTCGCATTGAGGAACTGCGCGCACTTGGCGTGCTGTAATCACGCCGCCGCCGCTCGCCGCTCTAGGACTTTCGCTTTTCGGCGTCGTATTTTTTCTTCAACTTGCGCGACCATTTTTCCAGGAAGGGGCGTAGCGGTTTGAAGAGTTTGACGCGCCAATCAACCTGACTTTCGCGCCAGGTTGCCAAATGCTTCTCGACATAAGAGCGAATCGCGCCTTCGTATTGATGCTTCTTCAAACCGTGCGAAAGCGTGAAATGATAATGCTGCGCCTGAAGCGAGAGCGTCAGATAAGCCAGGCTGGCGCGGAAATTCAGCCGGGCGGCCAGTCGTTTGAAAAAGCCTTCGGTGGGCAGGAGCAGGGAATTGAGCGCGATTTCCAGAAAGGGCTGCGAACCGCCCTGCTTGGGATGATACAAACCCGGTAGTTCCATCGCTTGCGGCATTTGCACTCTGGAATCGGGAATGATGCGATCCACTAGAACGACTCTGGATAATCCGCGCAAATGTTCGCGCGGCACCACGCCCAAGACGCCTTGAATGGTTTCTTCCGTTTTTTTGGGGAGCTTCAAACCCGATCTGTTTTCAACTTTCACTAACATCCGTGTGAGTTTCCTTTTCAAGTAATGCTTTCAGACTTCGTATTTCTTCTTTCAACGTCCGAATCTCTTTTTGCAGTTGCGGCAGATTCGCAAACACCGCCGAAGATTTCAGCCAATCACGATTATCAATTGCCGGATAGCCGGACACGATCTTTCCCGCCTCAACCGAACTAGGAATGCCTGTTTGCGCAGTGGCGATGACGCGGTCGCCGATTTTCAAATGCCCCGCCGCGCCGACCTGTCCACTCAAAATGACTTCGTTGCCGACCTGCGTGCTGCCGGCCAAGCCCACTTGCGCACACAACAAAGTGTTTTGGCCGACGCTGGAACCGTGACCGATCTGCACCAGATTGTCCAGCTTAGTGCCTTTGCCAATGACGGTTGCGCCAATGGTTGCGCGATCAATCGTACTGCCCGCGCCGATTTCCACATCGTCTTCGATAATGACAATGCCCGCTTGCGGAATCTTGAACCAGGAGTTTTCCGCCGTCTTGGCGAAGCCGAACCCGTCGCTGCCGATGGTGACGTTGTTTTGCAAAATGACGCGCGCGCCGATGCGGCAACGTTCGCGCACCACGCAATGCGAATGAATCAGCGTGTCCGCGCCGATTTCCGCTTCGGGGTAAATCGAACAATGATCCAGAATCGTGACGTTGTCGCACAGCTTCGCGCCGTCGCCAATGACGACGAACGCTCCAATCGAAACGCCCTCGCCGATCACAGCCGAGGGCGAAACGGACGCAGTCGGATGAATGGTTCTGGGATGTCGCACTGCCGGATGAAACAGCCACATCGCTTCGGCAAACGTCAGGTAAGGATTTGCGGAAAGAAGGCCGGATTTGCCCGCCGGCACATCCGCAGCGTCCGCCGTGATGATTGCCGAAGC
>CAZRXE010001683.1:0-3794 GCA_964603695.1 uncultured Heliomicrobium sp. | reverse complement strand
CTCAAGCCAGCGTGCGTTGCGTCGCTCTGCCAGCGCAAGGCGGCGGAATCGAAATCGGCACTGCAAAGGGACTGTTCGCTGCGCTGCGCTGCGCGACGTACCTGGGACACGCGCAGATTGCGCAGCATCTGGCGCAAATAAGCGTCGAGGTTTTCGATGGCATCAAGGTCAGGTCGCGCCAGTGTGAATTGCAGAAACACATCGTGCAATAAGTCTTCCGCTGCCGCCGCATCGCCATCTACCAGCGGCAACGCCCACGCCCGCAAACGATCATAGCGCGCCAGAATGATGTCTTCATGCGCGAGGGGCGGCGACGAATTGAGTAGACGAAGCATTGCCATTTACTTGTCATGACGCGAGCTGCAACCGATAGGTAAAAGACACAACCTTCTTCTCTATACGACTATTTTATGAACGGCCTGTGAGGCTGGGTGACTGGTAGTAATCCACTGATGAGCGGCGCAGTTTTTTTATGCTGACGTGTTGGCTGCGTTCGCCAATCAGAGTATCTCGGCGATGGTCTGTTTGCGATAAAGTCTAATCGCCCCGCTCAACAATGCGAGCGGTAATAACAAAAGCAGCACGAAAGACAACGCCACGCGTCGCAAGAGAGAGTTCGGACTTTCTTCGCGGAAGGCAAATTTCGGTAAGGTGTTGATTTCGGCAGCGGCGATGGGCTGCCCTTGGAAAACCCGCGTGGCAAAAAACTGATTGCGTTGCCGAACATATTCATCGAATTGCCGGACAAAATTTTCATGCCGGGCCGCGCTTGTGCCAGCGACTTCGCTGATTACTTTTTGCAGGATAATGGCCGGGGAAAATAAGCTGGCCAAGTGAACCAATCGCTCCTGTTTGGTGCGCTGAGACTCGACGGTTGCCAACAGCGGGAATAACTGTTCCTCAATGTATTCGTCGCGGGCCTGCTGAATGGCGAATATCATCCTGCCGTAAGTTAACTGTGACTGCCACTCCGGGTGGCGGCGGAAATAAGCGGTTAACAATTGATCTTCTGTCGGTACATTGAGGTACGCGCTATTTCGCAGCGCATTCAAGCGCGGCGAGGCGGTTTTCTCATCCGGCTGCGGCGGAAATTTCGCCGCAAAATTTGCCCGCAAGAGATCAGAGCTCAACGTCGCCTTTTCCTGCGCTTCTGTGCGAAAGGCGCGCTCTTTATCGGCAATCATCAAGCTGGATGGAAGCGGGAACAGTACTTGTGCGACCAGCCCGCTCAGGATTGGAATAGCAACCACGACACAGAGCCAGCCAACAGCCAGCAAAAGCGCGTTGCGGGCAGAGCCTCTTCCATGACGATTGACTAATAACGCCAGGGCAAACCAGAAAAGACCATATCCCAGGGCGGCAAGACACCAAACCAGCAGCCGCCAGAACCCCAAACTTTTTTGAGTCATGAATCCGCCGAGCGCAACGCCGAAGGCTGGAAGCACAATGGCTGTCACCATCACCAAGGCAAACCGGAGCATTGTCTTGCTGAGAACAAGCGTTTTCAGGCTGACGGGTTGTGAAAGAAAAAGCGCCAGCGTCCCGGCTTCCGCTTCTGCCGTGACAAGATTGAAACTGAGGGCGATGATGAGCAGGGGGAAAATGTAAACCAGCACGAACGCCAAATCGAAACGCCCTGTCAGCAAACGCATAGGGTTCGCCGTCAGTTTTTGCGGAAAAACATTGGATAAGCTGCGACCATCAACAGTGGCTTGTGAGGGGCTGTCCTCGTTGTATTTACGGTAATAAAACGCTTGCGAGTAAAGGTCGCTTTGCCCCACCGCGAGCGGCGCGGCAGGCGCCGGAGGCAACACCGCTTTGAAATTCGCCAACTCATCACGCACGGCTGCCGCCGCATTCGGAGCCGAACGTGCAGTCTCTTCCGATGGCGTTTTCTGCTCGAAGGCGGCTAATGACTGGCGCGTCTTGTCAAACAATGCAGACTGGTATGCCTGGCTCGCCAACACGTCACGGTGCTGTGAATTCGCTTCGGTCAAACCATTGAAAAGCGCGTACCCGCAAGCCAGCAACAACAAACCGACGGCAATTTGCACGATCCGTTCGCGGCGTAAGATGCGCCACTGCCAACGCCATAAATTCTTGTTCAGAAAATTCATTTTCACTTTCTCGAGCAACTGATCAATCAATCCGCAGGCGGGCAATAATCAGCGGTGTCGCAAGCAAAATTCCAATCATCCAGGCTCCCAGTACGCCTAACGGCAAACCGAGATGCCGCAGGCTCCAACGCAAATCAGGCGCATCGTAGGCAAACGGCGCAATGTTTTCGTAAACGGCGCGCTCACGTTCACGATAGGCAATACGATTGGCCTGAAAATCCGTGAATGGATGATTGATTAAATCTTCGTTCAGCGTTTGTGCCATGCGGTAGCGATAATCTTCGGCTTGTTCGGCGAAGTGCCGAAAATGCGGAACGTCGCTGCCGGCCAATCCCATCGAAACCGACTGCATCGCGAGTGGCGGAGCAATGATTCCAATGAGTTGAAATAGCCGATTTTGTTTGTGGTATTGATTGAAAAGCCGCGCAAAATTTTCACGTTGCTTGTTCGTGCCTTCCTCTTCGGAGCGATAAAGCATCAGCGCTGAGACACTGACTGGAAGTTCAGCGCGGGTTTTGACGTTGTACTTTTGCAGTAACTCCGCTTCGAGCTTTTTGGTCTGCGCCATATAATCAGCGGTGTAGCTGTGCGCCTGTTCGGAAGCATCGGCAAAGGACTTCTCCGGTGGCGGAGCAGTCGAATAAAAACGCTCGCCCAAATCCGTTGCCAGGCGGGGAAAAATCAGACAGGTGAACAGCCAAAACCCAAGCAGCATAATCAAAGCGCGTTGGCTGTTCCGCGCCAGCGCCGAAACGCACAAGCCGAGACAAACAAAAATCGTGAAGTAAGCCGCGTAGCTCAACGACATCAAAACCAGACGCGGCAGACTTGTGCTGAGCGTCCCAGTGCCGTTGCTTAAAGCCAATGCCAACGCGCCCAGCATAGCCGCTGGGATTAAAACCAGCAGCAACGGCGCAGCAATACCCAACGCCTTGCCTAGCGCGAAATCACGGCTGCGGATGCCGAGACTCATGACCTGCCGTAAAGTGCCTTGCTCACGTTCCCCGGCAAAAGCTCCAAAGGTGAGCAGGATAATCAGCAATGGCACGAAGACCTGCAAAACCAGCGCGACCGTCAATTCGCCGAAGCGATTGACGGCGGCCATTTTCTCTGCCGGGCGATTTTGAAAATCGTTTGAGCGATGCGCTTCGAGAAAAAGCGACGTTCCGACATACGATTCCAATCCTTCATCAATGATTGACAGATGACTGTTCGGGCGAAAAACAACGATTCCGCCGTGCGCTGCGATGTGTGCGTTGGCGACTTTGCGATTCAAAAATTGCGCGCGCTGACTGGTTTGTACTGACTGTCGTAACGCGGAATTTTCGCGGTAGGAATACCATCCGACAAAAAGTGCCAGCGACAGCAAAGCCAGTAAAGTCGCGACGCCCAAATGGAACCGCCGATCACGTACTGCCTGAGTGATTTCTTTGGCTGCGATTTTTAGGATCATTGAAAACAACTCCGGTTGAAAGCTAAAACTGCAAGCGCAGCCCCAGTTGAATCGAACGCGGCCCGCCAATTTGGTAAAGAGAATTCAAGCCGCCGATGCTGCGATTGAGCATCGAAGACGTCAGTCCAAAAGTAGCGGAAGGCGTCAAAACTCCAGCGGTGTTCACGCTGCCCAGCGTGCCGGAAGGATCAGCAAAGTTTGGGGTATTGAAAAGATTGAAAACC
>CAZRXE010001682.1:0-1652 GCA_964603695.1 uncultured Heliomicrobium sp. | reverse complement strand
CATAGATTGAAAACTTGTCCATCGAACTGCTGGTGATGTCCACTTCAAAGACGATTTCCGGCGGCGGGTCTTTCTTCAGGTTCACACGCTCTTTGCCGCGCATCAGTTTTTCATGCTTGATGTAAAAACAAGTGTCGGCTTCCGCGCCGCGCTTTTTTCTTTTCAGCTTGAGCGTGGTCGAACCGGCGTTCGTCAAATCAAAGCCAAGTTCCAGCGAGATGATCCGTCCCAAATCACCGATGGCTGTTTTGTACACTTCGTGGTTCAGCATTGGAGACATAATTTCCAACTCCCCGTGGTCGTACCACATCCTGAAATGCGATTGGTCTCCGAGGTCTTCGCACAAACGCTCGTAAGTCTTCCAGCGAATGTTGTGGAGAAGCATTCGCTGCTCCCCCACAACCTCTGTTTCGTCTTCGAGTACTTGCGGCGCTCTGGCCACTGCCTCCATTGCTGCGCTCATAATTACCTCTCAATCAAGCCTGGGCGATTAACTGCCGCAACACATACGGCAGAATGCCGCCGTGCTGGTAGTAATCAATTTCAATCGCCGTATCAATTCGCAGTTTGACCGGGACTTCCTCCGTGCGACCGTCGGCGCGATGAATGACCAACGTGACTTGCTGCTGCGGTCTCACTTCGCCGTCCAATCCCGTGACATCGAAAGTTTCCGAACCATCCAGTTCCAGCGTCTGGGCATTGACGCCGTCGGCGAACTGCAACGGCAACACGCCCATGCCAACCAGATTGCTGCGGTGAATGCGCTCGAAGCTTTGCGCGACGACGACTTTCACGCCCAGCAGGCGCGTGCCTTTGGCCGCCCAATCGCGCGAACTGCCAGTGCCGTATTCCTGCCCGGCCAGAACAATCAATGGCGTGCCTTCGGCCTGATACTTCATCGAAGCATCGTAAATGCTCATCTGTTCGCCGCCCGGATAGTATTTGGTTTCGCCGCCTTCGACGCCGGGAACCATCAGGTTTTTGATGCGGACATTGGCAAACGTGCCGCGCGTCATGACGCGGTCGTTGCCGCGCCGCGAACCGTAGCTGTTGAAATTCTTCGGCTCGACGCCTTGTTCGATCAAATACTTTCCGGCAGGCGAAGTCTTCTTAATCGCGCCCGCCGGACTGATGTGATCGGTCGTCACCGAATCGCCAAAAATCCCCAAAGGCCGCGCGCCGGTTATGTCAGCGATTGTTCCCGCTTCCATGCCGAAGTCGGTGAAAAACGGCGGCTGTTGGATGTAGGTCGAAGACGCATCCCATTCGTAGACGTTGCCGGCGTTCGACGGAATTTCATTCCACAACGGATTTTCCGCCGTGAAGTCCGAATACAAACGACGATAAGTTTCCGGCTCCATAGCTGCGTGCAATTGCGCGCGAATCTCTTCGGTCGTCGGCCAGATGTCTTTCAAAAAGACTTCCTGATTGCCGCGCCCGACACCGATGGGTTCTTTCGACAGATCAATGTCCACGCGCCCAGCCAGCGCAAAAGCCACTACCAGCGGCGGACTCATCAGGAAATTGGCTTTGATGGATTGATGCACGCGGGCTTCAAAATTGCGATTGCCCGAAAGCACGCTGGCGGCGATCAGATCGTTTTGATTGACGACTTCTTCAATCTTCGGATCGAGCGGGCCGGAGTTGCCGAT
>CAZRXE010001681.1:0-2147 GCA_964603695.1 uncultured Heliomicrobium sp. | reverse complement strand
GATTGCGTCTTTCAGCGACGGTCACAGCGAAGACGTGACGCGGTGGGTGAAATACTCTTCCGCCGACCCGGCGACGGTTTCCGTGGACGAAGACGGCAAAGTCAAAATGCAAGGTCACGGCGAAACGGCCATCAGCGTTTGGTATCAAAGCCAGGTTTCCTTTGCGCGCGTGGCCAATCCTTACCCCAACAAAATCTCGCCGGAAATCTTCGCGCGCGCGCCTCGACAAAACTTCATTGACCAACTGATTCTGAAAAAACTTCAGACGCTGAACATCGCGCCTTCCGAACAAGCGACCGACCGCGAATTCATTCGCCGGGCATTTCTGGATGCGACCGGAATGCTGCCCGCGCCGCAGGAAGTCGAAAGCTTTTTGGCCGACAACTCCGCAGGCAAACACGCGAAGTTGATTGACTCGCTGCTCGCGCGCGAAGAGTTCACCGATTACTGGACGAATCGTTGGGCGGATGTGCTGCTGATTTCCAGCGACAAAATCGGTTCGACGGCGATGTGGTCTTTTTATAACTGGACGCGCGACAGCGTGGCGACCAACAAACCCTGGGACAAGTTGGTGCGCGAAATCATCACGGCCAACGGCAATACGCTGGAAAACGGCGCAGCCAATTACTACGTGCTGCACAAGGAAATCACAGACCTGACTGAAAACGCTTCGATGGCTTTTTTGGGAATGTCCATCACCTGCGCGCGCTGCCACAATCATCCGCTCGAAAAATGGACGCAGAAACAATACTTCCAAATGGCCAATCTGTTTGCGCGCGTCGGGCTGAAAAACGGCGTGCGCGCCGGCGATGTGCAGGTTTACTCCAATCCGACCGGCGAAGTGAATCATCCGCGATTGGGCAAACCGCTGCCGCCCGCGCCGCTGGATGGCGAGGCTTTGGCGTTTGATTCGCCGAAAGATCGTCGCCGGCATCTGGCTGATTGGCTGACTTCGCCGGCCAATCCTTACTTCGCGCGGGCGGCGGTCAATCGCGTCTGGAAAAACTTCATGGGGCGCGGGCTGGTGGAAGCCGTGGACGATATGCGCGCAACCAATCCGCCCTCGAATGAAGAGTTGCTGGCGGCGCTGACCAAAGACTTCACCGATCACGGCTTCGATCTGAAGCATTTGATCCGCACGGTGATGAATTCGGCGGCCTATCAACGTTCGTCAAAACCGAACGACACGAACAAACAGGACGAGCGGTTTTATTCGCGCTACGTCATCAAACGCCTGCCCGCCGAAGCGATGCTCGACGCGGTTTCGCAAGTAACCGGCGTGCCGACGGAATTTCCCGGTTATCCGGCGGGCATTCGCGCGATGCAATTGCCGGATGCCCGCGTCAATTCGTACTTCCTGACCGTCTTCGGCAAACCGCCGCGTTTTGCCACCTGCGAATGCGAGCGCACCGCCGAACCTTCCGTCACTCAAGCCTTGCACACCATCAACGGCGACACCATCAATCAAAAGCTGCGCGCACAGGGCGGATTGGTGGATAGCTTTTTGAAGCTGGGCGCGACGGACGAAACAGTCATTCATCATCTTTACCTCGCTGCGCTCAGCCGCAGACCGGAGTCTGGGGAACTCGAACGGCTGCGTTTGTTGATGGGCGAAAGCAAAGGCACGCCGGAAGCACGGCGGCAAGCTATTGAAGATTTGGTTTGGGCTGTGCTGACCAGCAAGGAATTTATGTTCAACCACTGACAACCGACATTGGAGCAAGCAAGATGAAATCACCCAAGAAACGATTTTTCTTCAAACTGGCCGGAGCGTTGGGACTGGCCGTTGTGCTGGGCGGCATTGTCGCCGCATTCGGCGATGGGTTGCTTTCGGCGAATGAAATCATCGCCACACTGACAAAAGGCAATGCGCGGTTCGCCGCCGGCAAACCGGAATACCCGCACGAAGGCGTGGCCCGGCGGGCGGAAACAGCGCAGGGACAACACCCTATGGCAACCGTCATCAGTTGTTCCGATTCGCGTGTACCGCCAGAAATTGTCTTTGACGAAGGCATCGGCGATTTGTTCGTCATTCGCGTCATTGGCAATATCGGCAACGTGGATCAAACCGGCTCGGCGGAATACGGCGTTGAGCATTTGGGCACGCCCTTGCTGGTGGTGCTGGGTCACACCAAATGCGGCGCGGT
>CAZRXE010001680.1:0-6087 GCA_964603695.1 uncultured Heliomicrobium sp. | reverse complement strand
ATACACGTCCACGTCCACATCGCTCGTCGGGTGCGTGTTGGTGATGTGAATCTGCGTGTTTTCGTGAATCGGGTCGGAAGCGTCGCTGATATATTTGGCGAAGAACAGAATGCTGCCGGCTTTTTGATCGCTCGGCGGCGTGTTGCGCAGCCGTTCAATGTAGGCTTCGCAAGGATCGGTGCGAATTTGGGCCAATGCCGGGGCATTCAGGTTCAAGACGAACAGGATGATCAATAAACCGCTGACTGCAAACGGCGGCTTCTGAAGCTGGGGGAAAGTGTTTCGCATGGTCAATGCTCCTTTTTCTTATCGGGTTGGCGGGACTGGTTTCGACTTCGGGCGCGGAAATCTTGAACGGAAAGTTTGGGCGAGGCAATCGGAGTTTGCGGTTTGGCGGGGAATTAATGTGCGCGGAGAGCTTTTGTTCGCGGCGCGATTTTCAAATGCGAAGGCTTGGCGAAATTTTGGAAAGCGAGGTTTGGCTGCCGTCAGCGGATCGAAACGACTTTGATGCTTTGCGTGCGATGGATGGATTTTTCAGGTCGTTCAATGGTCGCCAACTCATCCGCGCCAAGCAAAACGGCGGCGGCAATGTGCAGCGCATCCATGCCGCCCAATCCGTGTATGGGCGCTTCTTTTTCGGCTCGCGCAATCACAGCGTCGTAATCGGACGGCCAATGAGTGACACAGTTGAAAAAGGTTTCGTACAAAGTTCGCTCCGCTTGGTTCTTCACCCAAACGGCTTTGGGCATGGTCTCAAGCCAGACAAAGCGACTTGAAGCAAACTCTCTTTGCGGGTCGTTGATAATGGCAAGAGCCTTGAGTTTCAACGATAAATTCTGACCGCGCGCAGCGGTAATCAAAATGCCCGTATCAACAAAAGTCAGAAGCTTGGTCATTCTTATTTTCTGGGTAACTTGTCATAAGCAGCGGCAATGCCGCCTAGTTTACGTCCGAGATACTCTTCAATTTCTTCAAGTGAGAGTTTAGGCAGGTCAGATTCATGAATCTCTTTGGCCAGAGCAATAATCTTTGCGCCTAATTCCGTTTGCGGTTCAGGCCAAATCATCTCTTCCGGTTCCACTTGATCCGCAACAGGTGCTGCCGTGTTTGAGATAAGTTCCTTTCGAGGTTTCATAAGTTTTACTCCTTTCAAATAAACGCCTCGGCGGAAATGTGAAAGTAATCCGCCAGTGCCTTTGCTTTGTCTTTGCTGATGCCGCGTTTCCCGTTCAACACTTCCGACGTGATGCCTTTCGATCCGAAAATCGGCACCAGGTCGGCCTGCTTCAAGCCGTTCGCAGCCATCAATTCTTTCAGCACGTCGAGCGGAGGCGCTTTCTTAATTTGGTAGAACCGGCGTTCAAAGTCCGAAATCAACAGCGACAGAACATTGAGCAGCATTTCTTCTTCCGGCAGAAGGTTTTCGCCTTTCAGCATCAACTCTTCGACAATGCCGAGGTAATGCTCGTTTTCCTCTTCCGTCTCAATGATGGTCGGGAGCGTCGCGGACAGGAGTTTGGCGTACCGCTTAGGGTCTAGCCTTTCTGCAATCACTCTTCCATTTACCTTTGTCATAATCTGTGTGGGTCAGCACGCTGCGAACGTAGACGGTATGCGTCTTGTAAACAACGAGCGCGATTAAGCGAAACTTGTTTCCGCCAATATCAAAAATAGTGCAATCTTTGTAAACATCCGCACTGCGGAAGGAATTCCGCAATTCCGAGAAATTCGCCCAATTGGCAGCCTCAGTAGCGGTGTACCAACCATCGAGAGAAGACTGGCTTTCCGGGTGTTCTTCGATAAACTCTCGCAGCTTCTTGTAAGAAACTATTCTCATTTTTCAATTCCTTAAACAAAAAATTGAGTTGTTGATTGACCATGCTTTTTCTCCTAAGTTGAATGTTGAGTGAGCTGCCCTTACATAGAAAGCCGCTTCGACTTTTAGGTTCTCAGATAGAGAACTATGTGTCAATGCTGATTGTTCATCAAGCCTTTACGCCAGCGCCCGCAGTCCATTCCGCTGTCCACCATCACGGATTGCCCGGTGATGTAATCCGAAGCATCAGACGCAAGCAGCACGGTCAAGCCGGCCAATCGGCGGGCAAATAGGGATGCCCCATCGGATCGCTTACATTTGCCTGTGCGGTGGCTGAATTGTAATTGGTTTCCTATTCTCACCGCTCTTATGTTTTGCAGCGCCAGTGAGTGCTGCTTTGAACTTGGAGCGAGGTGGCTGCTTCGTGTTAGGCTTCTTTTCTCGAATACCATTCTCCGAAGAGGTGATACCTATGTTGGAAATTGATGAAAAAGAAATTGCTCAATTGCCGATCACAATTGACCCTGAGATTGTCAGCGGTACGCCGGTTTTTCGCGGCACGCGAGTTCCGGTTGATGCCTTGATAAACAATCTTGAGGCCGGCCTGACGCTGGACGAGTTTCTGGAAAACTTTCCTACTGTTGCCCGCGAGCAAGCGATACAGGTTTTGGACTTCACCAAATCAACCTTGTCCAAACTGAGGATGGCGGCGTGAACATCATTCTCGATGAATGCACGCCGCATATCGTCAAAAAGCGATTGCGGCATCTGGGGATTCGCACAGTGCAGGAAATGGGGTGGGCAGGTGTGAAGAACGGCGCTTTGCTGAACAAGGTGGAGCCACTCTTTGATGTCTTCATCACCACCGACAAGAATCTTCGTTACCAACAGAATTTGTCAGGCCGCACGCTCGCCCTCATTGTTCTGCCCACCAACCAAGTTCCAGTCATTGCCGGGCTGATTCCTGAAATTGAAGCTGTGTTGGCGACAATCCAGGCAGGTGATTTTGTCGAAATTCCAATGCCGCCAGGCTCATAAACCAATTCAGGCTTTCACGCCTGCGCCCGCAGTCCATCCGCCGTCCACCATCACGGATTGGCCGGTGATGTAATCCGAAGCGTCCGACGCCAGCAGCACGGTCAAGCCGGCCAATTCCGCCGGCAGGCCCGGACGCCCCATTGGGATGACGCTGACGGCGTTGTCGTACAGTTCGGGGACGGAAAAGATGGAATCGGTCATTTGCGTCCAGAAACGGCCCGGCGCGACGGAGTTGATGCAGATGTTGTGTTTGGCCAAATCCACGGCCAGTGCGCGGGTCATCTGGCGCATGCCGCCTTTGCTGATGGCGTAGAGCGCGACGTTCGGCACGACGATTTCAAAGGCGATGGAACCGACGTTGATGATTTTGCCTCGGCAGGGGCGTTGCGCCGGTTGTTCCAGCATGATGCGGGCGGCTTCCTGCGCGGCGAAAAACGCGCCTTTCAGATTGATGGAAATGATCTTGTCCCAGTCTTCAGTGGTGAACGTGTCCCAGCGTTTGCGCAAATTGACGCCGGCGGCGTTGACCAGAATGTCCAATCGGCCTAGTTGTTCAGCGGCTTTGCGAACCGTCGCCTGCACGGCATCGGCGTTGCCCACGTCGGTCGGCAGGATGAAGGCTTTGCGGCCAATGTCGCGGATCATTTCGGCGGCGGTTTCCAATTCGCTTTCGGTGCGCGAAGCCAGCGCCACGTCCGCGCCTTGATGCGCGAGCGCCTGTGCCATTGCCAATCCAAGCCCCCGTCCAGCGCCGGTGATGAGCGCGGTGCGGCCATCCAGGCGGAAGCTGGGCATTTGAAATTCACTGTCGAGCGGCATTCTTCTTTCAGTCATAAATCTCTCGTTGATCGCGTCAGCACCGCGACCGGTAGGGAGATGCAGTCATCGCGACCCGCTTGCTACCGCGCGCGGTACTGACTCCAGGTCACAACATTTTCTTGATTGCTTCAATAACGGAATAACCAATCAACCAGATAATCGTGATGGCAGCGATCCATAGTCCGGCGGTTTGCCAGGCCGGAGGGATGATTTGTTTGGGCAAACGGCGATAGCGCAGGTAAAGCGCGCCGATGGCGATGACGGGCAGCATCATGGCTTGGGCGATGCCGCCGATGCGCACCATTTGCACGGGGTCTTTGAAACTGAAGACCAACACGATGGGAACGACGCTCAAGGTCAGCAGAAAGCCTTTGCGGTAACGGACGCGAGCTTCGCCGTCGTCGGCGCGGAAAAATCCCATCAGCCGCGCAACGTCCGCGAAGATGCGCGTATTGGCCGCCAGCGACGCGAAGATTGTTCCGTAAAGCGTAACAATCGCGCCGACGTAGAAAATCCATTTCGACCAGCCGCCCAGCGTTTGCGTGTAAATGTTCGACAGCGTGGAAATCATTTCGTTGTCTTTGGGAACCAAGCCCATGCCGTGCAGCACGCCCGCGCCCAGCAGGTAAAAGGCAATCGTGGCGACGGTGTAAATGACCATCGAACTGAGAATGTCCAGGTGCATGACGCGAATCCAGCCGCGCGCGCGTTTGTTCCATTCCGGCGTTTCTTCGCGTTTGCCGGTGAAGCGGGCGTAGCCTTTTTCGACGCACCAGTACGGATACATAAACAACTCGCTGGCACCTACGCCGGTGATGCCGAAGACGGCGACCGCATCGGCAAAGCCTGAGCCGGGCAGTTGGAATTTGAAACCGCCCAAAAAATCATTCCACGAAAAATATTGCGGCATGCGCACCAGCAACAGCGCGGCCATCAATGTCAGCATTGTGAACAATCCGACTTTGACCATGGCGATGCCTTCGATGCGGTCGTAGCCGCCGCCCAGCAGCAGCGCCAGCGTGATGGCGAGAAACAGCAAAATCCAGAATTTGACGGCGATGCCGGTCAGCAAAAACATCACTTGCGACACACCTGCGAACATCGCGCCGACCTGAAACATCGTCATCAAGGTCATGACAATCCACATCCAGACGATCCAATTCACCTTGAAGCGCGGGCCGGGAACGTGATTGAAACTTTCCAGCCAGGTTTCGCCGGTGGCGATGATGTAGCGACCCATTTCGGCCTGGACGGCGGGCTTGATGAAACAACTGAGCAGGATGATCCACAGCGCGGCGTAACCGACTTTGGCGCCGAGCGTGGTGGTGGCGATCAGTTCGCCGGAACCGACAATGGACGCAGCCAGAATCATTCCGGGACCGATGCGTTTGAAGGACTCAAGCAGAGTTACAGGTGGTTCAGCCACGTCTTCGGGACGAAGCTGGTACGGATCGTTTTGATTTGTCATGGGAGTTTGGGTCTGGGTACGCATCGCTTCCAGCGTGCGTTCGCAGCAAGCCCGCACGCTAGAAGCGATGCGTACCCAGGATTTAGATTCGGATAAACAACTTTTTGCGGTACATCCAATACAGCATCAACCAGAAGACGGCAATAGCCGCCCAGCCGCTGAGCAGCCAGGAATAGCCTTCGCCGAAAAGATTGAACACATTTTGGCCGAGATGAATGCGGAACGAGGCGAGAATGAATTTTTCAATCAGGTGCGACAGTACGTAAATCGCAATCGAGTTCATGCCGATGACCACCAGCGGAAACGCCGCGCGTTTGAAGCCAAGCACGTCAACCACGGCATAAAAACCGGCCAGCAACAGGAAACACCAGCCGCCGCTGTAAATCGTCCAACTCGGCGTCCAGATGCGTTTGACCAACGGACAAATGCCGGAATAGTGCAGGGCCAAACCCAGCGCCAGACAGGCGACGCCGGCGATTGCCAGCTTTTGCAGTTTGGCTTTGTTGGTGGAGTCTTCGCGCAGCCAGCGTCCGGCGATCACGCCCAAAATCATTGTGCCGAGCGTCGGGATAAAGCTGAGCGTGGCGTAACCGCCGCCGTTGTGCGTAAATTCTTTGGCGCGGCGAAATAAGTTCAGAAACCACACGTCGAACGCCCACGCCAAATTGGAGTTTTTGTTGAAGTGCGCGGCAATGCCCGAAGCGTGATACGGCCAATCCGCCGGAACGCCGACTGCGGTGTAATCGAACCCGGCAGGCGGCAGCGGATACAAAACAAACGCCAGCCAGTAACCGACCAAGACCAGCGCCAACGAACTCCAGACAATGCGCGTTGAACAAAAGCCCAGCGCGAACAAAAACAAATAGCCCATGCCGATTTGCGACAGCGTGTCTTCAAACGTCCAGTTGGTTTGCAGTTTGCCCACCGAACGCAAAAAAACGCC
>CAZRXE010001679.1:0-6330 GCA_964603695.1 uncultured Heliomicrobium sp. | reverse complement strand
TTCAGCTTCGGTCGGCAGTCGATAGCCTTCTTCATCTTTCAAACCAAGCTTCGCATTCAATATACGGCAGAACTCTTTGGCCTCTTCCCAACTGACATTCTCAACCGGCAAGTTGTCGCCTTTGAACTGACTGGGATTGTTGTCCATTACTGCGCGCCATTGCGCTTGGGTGATTTCAAACTTGCCGATCCAGAAATTGCTGACTGTCACCCGATGCCGGACATTGAAAATTTTCCCTTCTCTGTCGAAAGTCCCACCTTTGATGGCGACCATTTCCAGCTTCACTCCATTGCCTAAATCTTCGCTGTACTGCTGTGTTGGTACGCCATCGAACTTCGTCACTTTGCCATTGGCGTCAACGCTGGCGGTGGTGAAGCGATGGATGGACAGCGCGCTGGGATTCACACCGCGCGGCAACGGGATAATTGGCGTCAATGCCGTGGGCGCGGACACAGCAGGCGGGTTGGACGTGACGGCGGGCTTTGCATTCTTCTCCAATTCGGCCAGCAACGCGCGCGCGTCTTTTTCAAACGGGCTGTCGGGATAGATGGTCAGAAAGCCGCGCACGGCATCAAGTGTGCGACGCTGTTTGGCGCGCTCCCAGGCTTGTTGTTCCGGGTTGATTGGAGGCGGAGGCGCGTTCGGCGCGATGAAGTAAAAGTCTTCACCTTCGACCGAAGAGTATTCAAACGGCGTTTGCTTGCCGTTCGATTTGCTGCGGACGCTGGTGCGCGTGCGTTGGAAGACTTGCGTCAGCGTCAAACCGGGCGTTTTCAGCTGAGTCAACAATTCGCCAGTGAACAAACCATTACGCTCATTGCCGTCCGCTGCCACATCGTCAGCAGCCGTGGCGTAGGCGATCAAGGTTCCGCTCGGCGCGCTGCTCACGCCGGCCAAACCGCGCGACCCGGAACGAAAGCTGCGCGCATACGGATTGTTGCGGCAGGCATCCAGAATGACGACGTTCAGCCGGTTGCGCGCTTCTTCCATCTGCGCCAGCACAAAGCCCGCCTCGACGGTTTCGTATTCGACTTCGGTTTGGGAGTTGATGACCGCGCCAATCGGAAACAAGTAATTGCGCCCATTGACCTGCGCGCCGTGGCCGGCGAAATAAAAAATGCCGACGCCGCCCGCGCGCAGCTTTTGGCCAAAGTCGCGGATCAACTCTTTCATCTCGCGCTGATTGCGATTGAAGCCGGTCAGGACTTCAAAGCCGCAAGCCTTGAGCGCCGCCGCCACATCCTGCGCATCATTGACCGGATTAACGAGCGGCGCTTCCTTGTACGCGCTATTGCCGATGACCAGCGCCAACCGTTGTTCGGGTTTGGCATCGGCGGGACGTTTGACGGTTTGCCCGCGCTCTTGAGCAGCGGAATTAAAGGCGATGGATGGCGTGATTGCCGCCTGAATCAACAAGGCCGCAGCCAACCAGCGCCCAATAGTTGAAGAGATGGGCTTGCGTTGAGCCATTTTCGTGCGCTCCTGATGGTAAAGATTACTTCCGAGGTTTCCCCTGACAGGACGGCGCATTTTGCACTGCAGCAACCACCAAGTCACGGTTGCTGCCGGACAATGATTGCGGAGTTTGTTCTTTGCTGGTTTCGCGGCTCACCGTCGCCGTGACGTAGTTTGCCAGTTCGCCGGCAGTGATTTTGCAATCGTCGTTGGCGTCGGCTTTGCCTTGCGCGCCTTCCAGCAAGGCCCAGGTGAAGACGCCGTGGCCGCCGCCCCATCGCGTACTTTCTTGCGAAAGTTGCGTCATCCCGGATGACGTGATGACCGTCCAGCCTTTTTGCTTGAACAGGCCGGCGTTGTAAAAATCGAAACCGGAAGTCGTGGCGGGTTGAGATGTTGCTTTTGGTGGCGCGGAGGGTGTGGTTGGCGCGGGGGTTTTCGGCGGTTTGTTTTTGACACTGACGGCGCGGTCGCCTTGAGCGGCTGTTTTTGCCGTGGACACGGCATCGGATGGTTGGCCTTTAATGCCGGCGCTGTGGCAGGTGTCGAAAAAGGCGATCAAGCGCGTGCCCTTGCTTTTTTTATCCACGAATTCTCCAAGATCGTTCATCGCCAAAGCGGTTTTTTCCAAATCGGAAATCTTGGAATCGTGCAGCAGGAAGTAAAGCTTGCCTTTTTCGTCCAGAGGATCGGGCGCGCCGTGGCCGGCGAGAAACAAAAAGATCAAGTCGTTGGGGCCGGCGTTGTCCAGAAAGCCAGAGAGAGCTCGGTTCAACGCGGGTTTGGTGGCCTCGGCGTTGGTCAAACAAACAATGTCTTTCTGGCCGAAGCCGCCGCCTCCCGGTTTGCGCAACCATTCGGCAAAGGCCAGTGCGTCCTGATGCGCGAAATCCAGGTCGCCCAGTCCGGCTTCGTTGAATTGGTAATCGGAAATGCCTACGACGACGGCGTACCGGCGTCCGCTGAAGCCTGTGTCTTTGGCTGTCGCGAGCGCGGCATTGCGTTGCGCGATGACGGCATCGGCGCAGCCGGGTTGGAGAATAGGAACTCTGACCGTGGTGCGGTTGCCGGCGGCGTCCGTGGCTTCAATCAGCAAATCGCGCACATCGGGCGAAACCGCGAACGTGGCATCGAAATTCAACGGTGGCGCGGGCGGAGGTTCGGCGTTCTTTTTGGAGTCTTTTTTGAGCGACGGCAGGCTGAAGCGCTTTTCCTTGGGCAAAGGAGTCTCGGCGATAAGTTGGCCGTTGATGGTGACGGTGCGGACGGGGCCGGCGGCGTCGCTGGCTGAGCCTGTCACGCGCACGGATTGAACCGTCGCGGAGGCATTAAGCGCGGCGGCGGGCGATGTCAGCGTCACTTGCGGTGCGGCGCGGTCGCTTTGCAAAACGTGCGGATCCACTGGGGCCAGGTGGGAAGAAATGCTGATTTCCGTGGCGCATCCTTCGGCCAATGTGGGGCGGTTGGCCGCCGCTTTGGTTTGGCCCAGCATCAGCACGAACGAACAGCGATAGGTGATGCCGGAGCGCGCTGCCCGTGCCATGACTTCCAACGTATTTTTCCCCGGTTTGAGTTTGATATTCGGGTTTTGGAGCAGGTTGATGTCCAGGTATTTGCCTTTCAGACCGCTGCCGGTTTTGCTGACGGATGAAAGCGCCTGATCGTTGAGCAGGGCGCTGATGTTGTAGCCGACGCTGTCGGCGTAAGGTTCCAAGACCCAGAGTTTGATGCGGGTGATGCTTCGACCGGCGGGAATGGAAATATCGAAATACGCTTCGGCTAGCAGGATTTCAGGTGCCATCTCCGGCAATTCAATGCCGAAGGGTGCTCGATTGGTTGTCTCTTGGGACGTGGATTGAGGTAGTGCGGAGATGGGGCGGATGATTAGCAAGGCAAGCAAAAACAATGCGCGGCGCATAAAAACTCCTCGAAAAAATGCGGCGCAACCTGCCGAGGTTACGCCGGTTCAACGAAGGCGAGTCTGTGAAATCGCGCAGCCTCGGCAGGGGCCGCGCGATTTCCGCGATGGTTATGGTTTTTTGGGACGGGGCGGTGCCGGTTTGCCCGGCTCTGGTTTGACTTCTTTGGGCGCTTCTTCGCGGTTGGGCGGAGTGGTCGGTGCGACGGCGTCCTGAGCGCGAGTGCCTTCGGTGGGACGGGCGTTGTTGACGTTTTGCACCGGATGAGCTGCCCAATCCTGTTCACCGAGAGCTTTCAGGTAAGTGTAGATCGTGTCCATGTTGGGCGGCAGTCCGCCACCGTGCGTGCGCTGGTAAAGCTCGACGTATCTTTCCAGCCCCTCAATGATTTCGCGATTCTGATTGGGGTTGGCGTCGCTCATCATAATCAGCGACTTATGCAGCCACGGATCGGCCAGCACTCCGCGCCGGTCGTGCTGAATGGCCAGTTTGAACGCCTCGAAGGCGTTGGCTTTTTCAGCGCGGTTTTTCGCGGTCAATTGCAGCACCTTGCCGTAGTAATAATGCGAGTGCGGATCGTCCGAGCGCAGCAAGCGGGCTTCGCTCAGGTTTTCAAGCGCGATGTTAAACATGTCGTAGTAGAACGCGCGCAGGCCGTTGTCACGTTTCAAATCGGCCATCACGCCGTCGAACTCTTCGCTTTTGCCGACGATTTCTTCTTTTTCCAGTTTCAGCCGTAATTCAGGAGTCATTCCGGCCACCAGGCGCGCGGCTTCTTTTTCGCGTTTGGTCATATCAGCATCGTCGCGGAAGGATTTGCCGGCTTCGACCGGAGAGATGACCGCGCTGTCGGCTGCGTCCTGAGCGCGCAAACGTCGCAGGTTGGAAGAGCCGCGCTGCATGCTCGGCTTACTGGTGAAGGAACTTATCGCGGTGGACAGATAACCGACGCGTTCGCCCATGCGTTCGGTGCGTGCGATGACGCCGTCGGCCAGACGAGGTTCGCGCTGGGTCAGTTCCTGCAATCGAGCGTAGAGTTTAGGAACTTCGCGCGGGTCGTAATTGCGGTCGAAAATGCGCTTCATGGCGAACTCATCCGCCTCGTTTTCCTGCGTCAGTTCCCATTCAAAGTCGGCATTTTTGTCGAAGAATTTGAGCAGTCCATAAGTCCCTACGCCGGCGGCCAGCCCAATGGCCAGTCCATTGCCGAAGGATTTGAACGCAATGCCCCCGCCGATGGCCGCTGCCGCGCCAATCAGCGCGGCTTTCTTTTGGCGGTCTTTTTCTTCGTCTTCCAACTGCGCCGCCACCATCGCGTCTTCCAGCCAGTGTCGCTTTTCGATATGGGCGATTTCGTGCGCCAGGACATAGGCCAGTTGCGCTTCCGTATCCACCAGCGAAAGCAAGCCCGTGGTCAAAAACACCGTTCCGGTGGACAGCGCGCGGGCGTCCGGCACCGGATTCAAAACGATCTTGAACGCATAACGGTGAATGGAATCGGGCGGAACCAGGCTGTGTCCGACGCGGTTGATGTAATCCTGCACGGCCAGATTGTCATACAGCGTGTCTTCCAGCTTGATCTTGTCGCCGGTGAAGGTCGTCAATTCGTCGTTGCTGTCGGAGGTGTTCATTTGAAACGCGTAGTTGTTATGTTCGCGGCGTTTCTGTTTGTAAGACTGGTTCACGCGACGGCTGAAGCCCGGTTTGGCGGTGTTCTCGTATTTCTTTTTGGCTTTGGTCAGGAGTTCGCGGTATCTCAGTTCGGCTTCTTCTTCATTGTCATCTTTTCCGGTGACAGCTCCTTTCGCTTTGCTGCCTAGTTTCTCAAAAACGTTCTTGTCATCTTTTTTCTCTTTGGACTTGGAGTCGGTTTTTTCCTGGGGCGCGGGCAAGGCGGCAAATGCTACTTGTGAAGTCAGCGCCAACAGCAGGGCGGTGAAGAGACTCAAATTGCGGACGAGGGTTGTCATGGCTTGATCTCCAATGTTTGAAGGACTCCTTGCGGAGTCGCGGATTATTGTTTCAGCGATTTACATCTGCTGTCTGTTTCTTGTGCGGTGGTTTCGATGGCCAGACTGGCGGCTTGCCAATCAGCTTCATCGAGCGAAACGGGGCGAGTCGCGGGCTTGTTTTTTTTCAGGCCGACGCCTCGCGTCTTGACGTAACCGGCCAGTTTTTTGCTTCCGAGCAGATCGAAGACTTCCTGCCAGCTCATCTTGTCTTTCGCGCCAAGTTTGAGGTCTACGCTGGAAAGCAGGGCAATTGTGATGTCCTTCCCACAAGGCGGAATGACCGTAAAAGCATCTTCGCGCGGCACGCGATGCGTTCCCGCTTTGAGGTAATTGTCGCGGTCTTCCGAATTCGGAAAGATGAAAGACGCCTTTTGCTCCTGGCTGAACACGAACAGATACAGCCAGCCGGAGGCGTTGGTCGTGATTTCGTAGGAGATGTCTTCGTCCAATCGGTAGACTGCTTTCTTTTCCAGTGTGCGCAGCGAGACCGTCAGTTTGGACTGCGGATTGGCGAAGGCCAATTCGGGAACTGTCAGCTTGACGGCGAACAGCGGCTGATTTTCGAGCGCGGCGGCGGCTTCGATTTCGGGGCGCTGTTTGCCGCGCAGGCGTCCGCTTTGTTGCAACTCGGCAATGCGTTCGGTGATGGCACGGCGCAATTCGCGCACCGTGGGCGGCTGGCGGTGGTGAGCTTCGGCAAAGACTAACGACAGTGCGCCGCGCTGTTTGCCGGCGGCGTCCATTGAAAACGCCGATTGATTGGATTGTGCGGCGGAAATGACGACGTGGCCTGCCGCCGCGCCGCTGGTTTTAACATCCACCAATTTCAAATCTCGCTCCTGCACTTCGCGTTGTTGCGAAGCCGGCACGCCGCTTTTGGCGGTCAGGATGCGTTCGTCACTGACGGCGTAATCCGCCGGTTGTTGGCCGACGCCGCGCGTGCC
>CAZRXE010001678.1:0-2137 GCA_964603695.1 uncultured Heliomicrobium sp. | reverse complement strand
GGCCCCTGGCCTTCGTAACCGTGCGGTAGCAGCATCACCAGCCGCGAATATTGTTTCCATTTGTCTTCCGAAGGCGAGATGAATTGGTCAATGATGACTTGCGCGCCGTTGGCGAAATCGCCGAACTGCGCTTCCCACATCACCAAATCTTTTTCGGACACGACCGAATAACCGTATTCGTAACCGAGTACGCCGGCTTCCGACAGCGAACTGTCGAAGACTTCAAAACGGGTTCCGTTTTGGGTCAGGGATTCGAGCGCCGTCCAGGGTTGGCCGGTGCGCGTGTCGTACATAATGGCGTGGCGCTGGCTGAATGTGCCGCGTCCGCAATCTTGTCCCGAAAGTCGCACCGATGTGCCTTCCGCAATCAGTGAACCGAACGCCAGTCCTTCGGCGAATCCCCAATCAATCGGCGTTTCTCCGCTGCCCATTTTGGCGCGGCGAGACATCTGGCTGACCATTTTCGGATTGATGGTGAAACCTTGCGGAACCACGCTCATCGTGCGCGAAACCAGATCGAGGTGTTCGCGCGATGCGCCGGTTTCAAGCACTTCCGAACCGTCCAGTTCCGGTTTGGGCGTGGGCAGCGCGGTGACGGCTTTTTTGCGGGCGACGATTTCCTTTGCGCCGAGCAAGGCGTTTTCGTAACGCCGCCAGATCATTTCAATCACCTGGTCAACTTCTTCGCGAGTGATGGAACCTTCGCGGATGAGTTGCTGCGTGTACAGTTCGCGCACGCCGGGATGTTCCTTGACGCGCTGATACATCAGCGGCTGCGTGTAGCTGGGTTCGTCGCCTTCGTTGTGGCCGTGGCGGCGGAAGCCTATCAGATCAATCACCACGTCTTTGCCGAATTTGGCGCGGAAGTCCAAAGCGATTTGCAGCACGCGCCAGGCGGCTTCCACATCGTCGGCGTTGACGTGGAAGATCGGCAATTGCGTCATCTTGGCCACGTCGGTCGAATAAATCGAAGAGCGGCTGGAAGTCGGCGAAGTCGTGAAGCCGATTTGATTGTTGATGATGAAGTGAATTGTGCCGCCGGTGCGATAGCCTTTTAGATCGGCCAGATTCAGCGTTTCCGTAACGATGCCTTGTCCGGCGAAAGCAGCGTCGCCGTGAATCAGCACGGGCAACGCTTTGACGCGGGCGTCTTCCTTGGAAAGCTGCATGGCGTCCTGTTTGGCGCGCGTCATACCTTCGACCACCGGATTGACGAATTCCAAATGGCTGGGATTTGGCGAAAGCGTGACTTTGATTTCGCGGTTGTTGATTTCGCGCGTGCCGATGGCGCCTTGATGGTATTTCACGTCGCCTTCGTCGGCGGGGAAGTTCGGATGCACAGTGCCTTCAAAGGCCGTGAAGATGCGTTCGCTGAAATTGCCTATGATGTTGGCCAGCACGGTCAAGCGTCCGCGATGAGCCATGCCGACGACAATTTCTTCAGCGCCGCGTTCAGCGCCGCCGCTGATTAACTGATCCAGCACGGGAATGATGGATTCGCCGCCTTCGACCGAAAAGCGTTTTTGACCGAGGTATTTGGTGTGCAGGAATTTTTCAAACTGTTCGGCAGCGACCAGCCGATTGAGCAATTGTTTTTTGATTTCCAGCGGCACGGGTTCGGGGTCGCGTTCGATGCGTTCGCGAATCCATTGTTTTTGCTCCTTGCTTTGAATGTGGCGGCTTTCGGTGCCGACTGTGCCGCAGTAAAAGCGAATCAGCATCGCCCAGATTTCGCGCAGCGTGGCGTATTCCTTGCCGCCCAATCCGCCGGTGTAAAACTCTCTATCCAAATCCCAGATTGAAAGACCGTAAGTTTCAATGTCGAGTTCTGGATGCTCGTGCATCGGCATCAAGTTCAGCGGATCAATGTCTGCAATCAGGTGGCCGCGCACGCGGTAAGCGTTGATCCATTCAAAAATGGACGCCTGCTTTTTGATTTCCTGGCGTTCGCGATCCACGCCGGAAAGCAGCGGATTGATGTCCACGGCCCAGCGCAGCGGTTTGTAGGTGATGCCGAGATCGGAAAAAATTTCGTCGTAAAAATTGTGCTTGCCCAGCATCAATTCGTGAATGTACGCCAGGAACAAGCCCGATTCCGCGCCTTGAATGATGCGGTGATCGTAGGTGCTGGTCATCG
>CAZRXE010001677.1:0-3500 GCA_964603695.1 uncultured Heliomicrobium sp. | reverse complement strand
CGCCGCCGCAAGTCCTGCGGGAAGCCTTGAAATCGAAAGGTCTGGACATGCCTGAATTCGCTGGCGGCGCAAACACTCCGCCGGGACAAACCGAGCAAGCTCAGCAAGGGCAGCTCGCCAAACGCCGCGAAGCGCAAAAGGTGCTGAAAGAGATGGGCTACAAACAGCCGCAACAGGTTGCGCTGGAATTGCAGCAGGCGAAAATCCTGCGCGCTGTTTACAGCGAAAAGCAGTTGCAAGAAGTGATGACCGATTTCTGGTTCAACCATTTCAACGTCTATTTGCAAAAAGGCGCGGATCGCGTGTTGACGACTTCCTACGAACGCGATGTGATTCGCCCGCATGTGTTCGGCAAGTTTGAAGACCTACTGAAAGCCACTGCGGAAAGTCCTGCCATGCTGTTTTACCTGGACAACTGGCAGAGCGCCGCGCCCAACGCGCAAATGTTGGCGCGTCGTGAAAAGGTGATGAAACGGCTGGAACAGCGTCAACGCCGAAATCGCGTCAACGACGAACAGATGCAGGCTGAACTCAACAACAACGGCAAAATCAAAAAAGCGCCGCGCGGGCTGAATGAAAACTACGCCCGCGAAATCATGGAATTGCATACGCTGGGTGTGGATGGCGGCTACACGCAGAAAGACGTGCAGGAAGTGGCGCGCTGCTTCACCGGCTGGACGCTGCGCAATCCGCGCGCGGGCGCTGAATTCATTTTCAATCCGAACATCCACGATGATGGCGAAAAGACCGTGCTTGGCAAAAAGGTTTCGGCGGGCGGTGGTCAAAAAGATGGCTACGCGGTGATTCACATGCTGGCGGCGCATCCTTCGACGGCGAAGTTCATCTCCACCAAACTGGCGCGCAAATTCGTCAACGATCATCCGTCGCAAGCGTTGATTGATCGTATGGCGCAAACCTTTCAGAAAAGCGGCGGCGACATTCGCGAAGTTCTGAAGACGATGTTCACCGCTCCGGAATTCTTCGCGGCGGAAAACTATCGCGCGAAAATCAAAACTCCTTTTGAGATGACGGTCAGCGCAGTTCGTGCGGTCGGTGCGGATACTAACGGCGGCCCGCAATTCCACCGCTGGATCGCGCAAATGGGCGAAGCGTTATTTATGGCGCAACCGCCGACCGGTTACGCTGATGTCGCTGAAAACTGGGTCAATGCCGGAGCTTTGCTGCAACGAATGAATTTCGCGTTGGCATTGGCGGGCAATCGGATTCCAGGAACGCGCGTCAGTTTGAATTCGATGGTCTCGGAGGCCAACACCTTGCCGCCGTCGCAATTGGTGGATCGGTATGCGAAGCTGCTGCTGCGCGGCGAACTTTCGCCGCAATCGCGCGCTACGATTGACAAGAGTTTGGCTGAACAAACCGTGGCAATGAATAACAAAACCGCCAATTCGGACGTGGCGAAAGTTGTCGGTTTGATTCTGGGTTCGCCGGAATTTCAACGGCAGTAAGAAGGAGGAAACAACCATGGACAGAAGATTTTTCCTGAAAAGCAGTGGCATTGCGTTGGCGAGTTTTGGCGCGGCCACTATGTCGCCGAGCTTCCTGACGCGTACGCTGGCGCAAACCGGCAAGACCGGACGCAAGCGAATACTGATTACCATCTTTCAACGCGGTGCAATGGACGGATTGAATGCCGTAGTGCCTTATGGCGAACAGGCCTATTACGATTTGCGTCCGAGTATTGCCGTCCCGCGTCCGAAGACCGGTGACGCAACAACGGCCATTGACCTCGACGGGTTTTTCGGTTTGAACCCGGCGCTGTCCTCCTTCAAACCGCTTTATGATTCCGGCCAACTGGCAGTCATTCACGCCGCCGGTTCGCCGGACAACACGCGCTCGCATTTCGACGCGCAGGATTACATGGAAGCCGGAACGCCCGGCGTCAAAAGCACCACAGACGGCTGGCTCAACCGTTATTTGCAAACCAACGCCGAAGCGAAAGCCTCGCCGTTCCGCGCCGTGGCGATGGGCGCGAACATGCCACGAACGATGCAGGGCAAAGCGCCGGCCATTGCCATGAACAGCATCAATGAATTCGCCATTCGCGCGGGCAACGGCGAAATGGGACAGACGCTGCAAGGCGGTTTCGAGGCGATGTATGCGCAAACGGTCAACGACGCGCTGCGCGGCACTGGTAAGGAAACTTTTGAAGCAGTCAAAATGCTCAAACAGGTCAATCCCGGCCAATACAAATCCGCGCCGGATGTTGTTTATCCGCGCGGTCAATTCGGCGACCGTTTGCGTCAGGTGGCGCAACTCGTCAAATCGGACATCGGTCTGGAGGTCGCCTTCACGGACATAGGCGGCTGGGACACTCACGCCAACGAAGGTGCGGGGCAAGGCCAGCTTGCCAATCGTTTGACTGAATTCGCTGGCGGCATTGCGGCGCTTTACGCCGATTTGAAAGACCGCGCCGACGAGGTTCTCATTCTGACGATGACTGAATTCGGCCGCACGGCCAAAGAAAACGGCAATCGCGGCACGGATCACGGTCACGGCAGTGCGATGTTCCTGCTGGGCGGTTCGGTCAAAGGCGGCAAGGTTTACGGCAAATGGCCCGGCATGAAAACCAATGAGCTTTATGAAGCTCGCGATCTGGCCGTCACCACTGACTTCCGCGATGTCTTCGCCGAACTGGCCAAAAATCATCTGGGTGCGACCAATCTCAACGCGATCTTTCCGGGATTCCAGGTCAATCCGGCGAATTTCAAAGGTATGATTCGAGCCTGATTCACGACTTACCTCAACGCATAGCCTGAAGCAGCGTATTGGCGGAAGCGATTTCATTACTCGCTTCCGCATTTTTGTTTGTATTGGCTTACCAAGAGCGCCACGACTACATATAATCTCGCCGCCCTCGTCCTTTGCATTCGCTGGCCGCCCCGTCAGGCCGATCACAAAATGAAATGAACATCATCCTGTCCCCCGAACAAATCGCTCAGTACAGAGAAGTAGGTTACCTGCTTGTTCCCGATTTCCTGAATGCCGAAGAGCTGAACCGCTGGCGCAATGCCGCCGAAGCGGCAGTGGAAACCAGACTCGCCGCGCTTCAAGAAGGAAAAGCTTTGGGAGAATTACGATTGCCGCTGACAGCCAAATTGCGCTCTTCCGTGGAAGGAGTGATCGGCGAGAAAGGCGTGGTAAAGCTTCGCCGGGCGGCGCAACAACTGCTCGGCCCAAATCTGTTGCCGGCTGGATTTTCAGGTGTGCTGGATACCAATCAAGGCGATCAAAACAGCTTTTACGCCAGGGTCTACACGCAAGTAATAGGAACTTCGCGAGAGAATGAAGAGCTTCGTCGTTTTGTTCGCGACACGCGTTTGGGCGAAATGGTCGCGCGCTTGGCGGAAATGAGCGGTGTGCGGATTTATCACGATCAGGCATTGTTCAAAATGCCCGGAAACAATTTCACTTCGTGGCATCTGGACGCTCCCTTCTGGTCGTTTCATTCGCCGCAAGCCCTGACCATGTGGCTGGCGTTG
>CAZRXE010001676.1:0-4249 GCA_964603695.1 uncultured Heliomicrobium sp. | reverse complement strand
GGAACCGCACGTCCGGTGGTGTGGGAGGACGGAAGCCGTGAGGCTCCCTCCTACCCGATCGCCGTCGAACGCCTGGCAAAACTTTTCCCCAGGGTCTATCCATTCTCCTGATTTGGCCACAGAGGGCACCGCAGAAAACGGAGAAAATCCAATATCTCTGTGTTCTCGGTGGCCTCTGTGGCCGAAAATGAATAGACCCGGACTTTTCCCACCTTGACGGTTTTGCGGATTCAATGATAGGTAAACTCAGATTTTCCGCACTGGATGGAATTGATGGTGTTGATGAAGTTGATGGAGTTGATGGAATTGCATCTGCATCCGACGCCCCTGCGAATTGATTATGCTGAAAACCTTTTCTGCAAAACTGGCAGTCGTGTTATTGGCACTGGCATCTTGTCTGGTGTCAGCTTCGGGCCCGGTTCGCCTCAGTAATGCTCCGCAGGAAGACATCGTTGAAATTCTTGAACATCGCGGCGGTTGTCTGTCAGGTTTTCATGGCCGCAAGCTGTATCAGCCGAAACATCTGCCGTTGACATTTCCGCCGCCGCCGCTCGATCAAAGGCGGGAGTTGCCGGCGCTGGAGGAATTTCATCGTCAACACGCTTATTTTTGGCAATCGTCTCCACCTATCTTGCGCGGTCCTCCTGCCTAAAAATCCTTTCCTGAATTCAACTCTTCACCACGCGGCGACCGCCGGTTGCAGAAAGTGTGCGTGTGTTTGAAGCCGATTATCAAAAGGTATTTTGTTGCTCGGTTGGTTTGTAGAATGTGCCGGGCGAACTTGTGGAGGATTGTCATGTCAGAGTTATCGGGGTTTCGCCCCGGAATGTTCAATAATTTGAAAGAGGACTTGCCGGCCGGCCTGGTCGTGTTTCTGGTCGCCCTGCCTTTATGTTTGGGGATTGCGTTGGCCTCCGGCGCGCCGCTGTTTTCCGGCGTGATTGCTGGAATTATCGGCGGATCGGTGGTGGCGCTGCTGTCCGGTTCGGAAGTCAGCGTCAGCGGCCCTGCGGCGGGGCTGGCTGTGATTGTGGCGGCGGCGATTCAAAATCTGGGATCGTTTCGCGTGTTTTTGTTGGCGGTGGCGCTGTCGGGCGTCATTCAAATCGCGCTGGGATTTTTGCGCGCGGGTGTGATCGGTAATTACGTGCCCAATGCCGTCATCAAAGGAATGTTGGCGGCCATCGGCGTGGTCATCATTTTGAAACAGATACCGCACGCCCTGGGACGCGATCAGAACTTCGAGGGAGATTTCGACTTCTTCTTCGAAATGGACAAGAAAAGCAACACGCTGACGGACATCATTAGTGCCTTTTACACAGCCAGTCCGGCAGCCGTCATCATCACAATCATTTCCCTGGGAATCCTGCTGCTCTGGGAAAAGCCTTTCATGCAACGCTACAAAATTTTCAAATTGATTCCCGGCGCGCTGGTGGTGGTTATTTTGGGAATTTTTTTGAACATAGCATTTCGAATGGTTTCGCCGGAGTTTCCGTTGAAAGTCGAAGACGGGCATCTGGTGAGCTTGCCAGTGTCCGACGGTTTGGGCAGTTTTTTTCAACAATTCACTTTGCCTGACTGGTCTGCGCTCACGAACAAACAGGTCTACATCACTGCGCTGACAATCGCCATTGTCGGCAGCATCGAATCGCTGCTGTCGCTGGAAGCCTCCGACAAACTCGATCCGCTGCGCCGCATTTCCTCCACCAATAAGGAATTGAAGGCGCAGGGCGTCGGCAATCTGATTTCGGGGTTGATCGGCGGACTGCCCATCACAGCGGTCATCGTTCGCAGCACGGCCAATGTTTACGCCGGCGCGCGAACGCGTATGTCCGCTTTGATGCACGGCGTGCTACTGTTCGTCTGCGTGTTGCTGATTCCAAACCTGCTTAACTACATCCCGCTGTGCTCTCTGGCGGCGATTCTGTTCGTCATCGGCTACAAACTGACCAAGCCGGAACTTTACCGAAAAATGTATCAAGCCGGTCTGAATCAGTTTCTGCCGTTCATCGTCACGGTGCTGGCCATCGTCTTCACTGATTTGCTGACGGGCGTGCTGATCGGCATCGTCTTCGGTGTTTTCTTTGTCATTCGCACCAATCACCATTCCGCGTTGACGCTGGTCAATCAGGACAATTACTACTTGATCCGTTTCAACAAGGATGTGTCATTCGTCAACAAGACCGAACTGAAAGACAAACTGTTGCGGATTCCGCCCAATTCCAATTTGATTATTGACGGAACAAAAGCCGGTTTCATTGATAATGACATCTACGACGTGGTCACGGATTTTCTGGAATCCGCCCGCTATCTCAAGATTGATGTCGAACTTAAAAATTTCAGCTCGAAAGCGCAAAGCTATCGAAGGAGAACCACAGATGGAAAGCTACAAAAAGCTATTGCTGGCTAACAAGGCCTGGGTGCAGGACAAACTGGATGTGCGCGAGGATTACTTCACGCGCATGGCCGACGATCAAACGCCGGAGTTCCTGTGGATAGGCTGTTCCGACAGCCGCGTTCCAGCCGAAGACGTCACCGGCACCGAACCCGGCGAGTTGTTCGTTCACCGCAACGTCGCTAACCAAATCCTTCACACCGATTTCAATATGCTCAGCGTGTTGCAATACGCCGTGGACGTATTGAAGGTCAAACACATCATTGTCTGCGGGCATTACGGCTGTGGCGGCGTGAAAAACGCCCTTTCGCACCAGCACCTGGGACTGATCAACAAATGGCTGCGCAACATCAAGGACGTTTACCGCATTCATCAACACGAACTGGACGGCATTGCCGACAAGGAGCGGCGCTTCCGCCGTCTGGTCGAACTGAACGTGCAGGAACAGGTTTGGAAGCTGGCGGAAACTTCCTTCGTGCAGCACGCCTGGAAAGCGGAACGGCGACCGATGATTCACGGCTGGGTTTACGATCTGCACACAGGCCATTTGAATGATTTGCTGATGCTTACACCGGATACGCAAATCGAAGATATTTACCGGTTTGATTTCGAGGATTAAACGCGAGTGTGCGATTGCCGTCCGGCAATCGCGCACTCAATCTTTCCGCAATGAAGTTTATCGCTGTTCGTTTTTTTTCGCCGATTTGTTTCCTGTTCATCTTCACGATTGCCTGTCTTGCGCAAAGCTCCAATCCGAACCCGCATGACGAAACGCAATTCTGGAATGAAACCCAATTGATCGTGCCGCTGAACAAAAAGACTGATCTGATTTTGATCGGCGTCTTTCGCGGCGGCGGCAATTTCACGGATTTTCTGCGCCCGGTGGATGAACGCGGCGGTGGTGCCGTCGCCTTCAAGGTGCATAAAAACCTAACCATCGCCCCCATCTACCTTTACGTTTCCCAGCAGCCTACCAACACGCGCCGAAACACCGAACACCGATTGATTTTGAACATCTCGCCGAAGTTCAGTATCGGCAAATTCACGTTCACGGATCGCAATCATTTCGAGCGCCGCGTGCGTCATTCATTGCCGGATTTCCTGATGTACCGCAACCGCCTGCAAATAGATCATCCGGTGAAAGTCCGCGACTTCGAGTTCAAAGTCTTCGTGGCCGATGAAGTCTGGTATAGCACGCTGGCCGATGCCTGGATTCGCAATCGCATTTCGGGCGGAATCATCAAACAGTTCACGCCGCATTTCGCCGGAGAGTTTTTCTATCTGCGACAAAACGACGGCCGCGCCCGCCCGGGCGATGTTCACGCCATCGGCACGCTGTTCCGAATCACGCTGTAACTTCGGAGCGCGACGGATTTACGCTTTGACGATCAAGGCATCTTCAACGTGCGGATCGCTATGCAAGGTGATGTGAACCGGGCAGCGTCCGGCGATGTAAAGCAGCCGCTCTTTCTGCTCTTCGGTCACTTCGCCGGTGACGTAAATCAATCGGCTGATGTGTTGGATTTCCTTTTGATCTTCTCGGCCTTGCTTGTCACACGAATCGCAATCGTCAATGTGAATGCGGTCGAAAGTCAGCAGGACTTCGACTTCGCTGATCGGCAGTTTTTTGCGTTCGATGTACATCTTCAAAGTCATTGCCGTGCAGGCACCGACTGCCGCCAGCAGCAATTCATAAGGTGACAGACCTTCGTCCGTGCCGCCCGCGCGTAATGGTTCGTCGGCAATCAGCGTGTGCTTTCCGGCGGTAATGCGGGTGCGGAAACCTTCGTTCAAATTCAGTTTGGCGCGTACTTCGTTCATTATTGTTTAATTTGGTTGGTCGCTGCACGAGCG
>CAZRXE010001675.1:0-5501 GCA_964603695.1 uncultured Heliomicrobium sp. | reverse complement strand
CGGCTTCACGCTCGGCCCGCTCAATCTGCGGTTGCAATCCGGCGAGCTGGTTTTCATAGCTGGCGGCAACGGCAGCGGCAAAACCACGCTGCTGAAACTATTGACTGGTTTGTACCACCCGTCAGCGGGCGAAATTCGCTGGAGCGGCGCGCTTGTCACAGGCCAATTGCGCGAAGCCTACCGGCAGAATTTTTCCGTGGTTTTCGCCGAACCCTTTGTGTTTGCGCAGTTGCTGGGCCTTGAACAAACCGCGCTCGATGAACGAGCGAGAAGTTATCTGGAACAGTTGCAACTGCTGGGCAAGGTCGGCGTTCGCAACGGCAGGCTTTCGACCACGGAACTTTCGACCGGGCAGCGCAAACGGCTGGCTTTGCTGACGGCGTATTTGGAAGACCGCCCGGTTTATGTTTTCGACGAATGGGCAGCAAGTCAGGATCCTGAGTTTCGCGAAATCTTCTATCGCCAATTGCTGCCTGAACTGAAAGCGCGCGGCAAACTGGTCATTGCTATTACTCACGACGATCAATACTTTTCGATGGCGGATCGGTTGATCAAACTCGATTTCGGCAAAATCCGCTTTGTCACCAATGAACAATCTTCTTTCCGAGCAGACTAGCAGCGCGTGGCCGCTTCCTGAAACTTTGTTGCCGCAATGGCGGGAAGCCGGCCAAGCGAAGGCGCTGACCGGCGCGAGCGTTCACGTTTGGCGCGCGTCGCTGGATTCATCGGCGGAGGCGTTGGAACGCTGTTTTTCGCTACTGGCTGCGGAAGAGCGAGAACGCGCGGCGCGGTTTTACAGTGACGCGGATCGTCAACGATTCATCGCGGCGCGCGGCACGCTGCGAATATTGCTGAGCCGTTATCTGAACGTCGCGCCGGAAAGCATTACCCTCAACTACAATTCGCACGGCAAACCCTTTTTGGCTGGCTCCCCGTTTCATTTCAATTTGACGCGGCGGCGGGAACTGGCGCTTTACGCTTTTGCGCCGCACCCGGTTGGCATTGATGTCGAACTCGAGCAGGCAACGCAGGACTTCGAGTCATTGTTGTCGCAGGTCGCTTCGACGCGCGAACGCGACGTGCTGCGAACGCTGCCAGTCGCTGAACGCCATCAGGCTTTCTTGCACCTGTGGACGCGCAAGGAAGCTGTGTTGAAAGCCGTTGGAACCGGCTTCGCTTTTCCGCCCGCGCAATTCAGCGTGCTGACGCAGCCGGCTGAAATTGATCCGGCTCTGCCGCCGGAGTTCGATGCTGTCGGGAAGTGGACGGCGTTCGTGCCGGAATCGGGGATTTTGGCGACGTTGGCCACGCGGGCGGGCGCTGAGGTGAACTGGTTTCAATTCAGCGATGACTGAACCTATTGGGCGGGACATTGAATTGAGTCGAAGGTATCCTCGTTGTATGATGCCGCGCGCCGTCCCCCGTGGTTGCCGAGCTTGAACAGGTTTACGCAAGTCAATTCATCATTAAGGAGCGGTATGAATCTGAAATCAGCCAAGCGCACGCTGACCAAATTAGGCGTTGCCGTCATTTCCATCTCGTTGTTCATCACCAAAACAGAAGCGCAATCAATTGGGCATTTGGGCGTCAGCACGGATCCGATTCCGCTGGTGCAGGCCAAACGCCCGCAACCGAAATATCTGGCGCGCAGAATCAATCGGCCTGATCCGAACAGCAAGACCTTGCTGGCCGAAGTCGGCGATGGTGGCGGAAAGTCCTCGCCAGTGGCTTCCAAAAATTCGGGCGACAATTCCGTCAAAACTTCGGGAACAATCGTCCTGATGGAACCGCCGAAGGCCACGCCGCCAGCGAATTCCTCTTCCAACGTGAAACCCGCGCCGGTCAAACCCGCTGAACCGACCGCTGATGATTTCCTGGCCAAAGCCGCCGATTTCGTCGTCAAAGGCGATGCGCAAGCCGCCGCCGACAGCTTTCGTGCGGCATTGAAGCTGAATCCGGATTCGCTGGATGCGCAGTTGGGTTTGGCCGATGCGATGTTCGATCTGAAAGATTACGCCGGCGCGGACGCCGAGTATCAAAAGATCATTGCGCAGAATTCCTCTTCCGCCGAAGCCCGTCGCGGACGCGCCGACACTCTTTATGAACTGAAGAAATACGACGAAGCTGCCAAAGAGTATCAAACCGCCATTCAACAAGGCGCGACCGACGCAGGCGTTTACAACAACTTCGCCAACGCGCTGTTCCGCACCGGGACGCGCGAAAACCGCGACCGCGCGATTGAAAATTATCGTCAGGCCATCGCCAAACAACCGACCTGGCCCGACGCTTACGCCGGCATGGCCAACGTGCTTCGCGTGCAAAAGCGTTTGGATGAAGCGCGGCAGGCCATTGAAAAATCCATCGAACTTGCCCCCAACTCTTCATTGGCGCATTCGGTTGCCGGGCGCGTTTATGCAGACCTGAGCGATTTCAACCGGGCCAACATCGAAGGCCAAAAAGCAGTGCAAATTGCGCCCAAAGATTCCTTCGTTCATTTGAACTGGGGAGGCATTCTTTACGCGCAGAAACGCTACGCCGAAGCGATCAATGCCTACGTCGCCGCGCAAAGTTACGATCCGCAATGGGCAGTGCCTCGTAACAGTCTGGGCAATCTGTTTCTGACCGCCAATCGTCCGAACGAGGCGCTCGATGAATTATTGGTCGCGGCCAAACTCGAACCGAAAAGCTCGATCATTCATAACAATCTGGGCACGGCTTATCTGCTGGTGCAAAAACTGGACGCCGCCGTCGCCAATTACCAAATGGCTGTCGAATACGATGACAAGAATCCGCAGGCGCATTACAACCTGGGCGCGGCGCTCTTTCGACAGGGACGCTACAACGAATCAGCCAAAGCGTTTGAAAACGCCGCGAAACTCGAACCGAACAATTCCTCCTTCAAAGCCGGTCTGGCCGAAGCTTTGAAAAAAGCCGGGCGCAGCAAAGAAGCTAAGGAAATGGAGCGCGACGCGGAGTCTTCCGAAAAAGGCAAAAAGAAGAAGAAAGGCTGAAGGTCGGTTATCAGTTGTCAGTCGTCAGTCGAAAAGATTAACTTATCCGGCGACTGACCACTGACAACTGACAAGAAACCACGAATCACTGATGGACAATCTGATAGGCAAAATCGTCTGCGGTTACCGCATCGTTTCGGAAGTCGGCGAAGGAGGAATGGGCAAGGTTTATCTGGCGGAAAGCGCCTTCCTCACCGAATACAAACAGCAAGTCGCCATCAAAACCCTGACCGGTTACGGTGCCAGTGAAAAACAGGCCGCCTTGTTGCGCGATTTGTTCGTCCGCGAAGCCAACATTCAAGTTCAGTTCAAACATCCGCAGATCGTCAGCGTCATTCAGTTCGCCGTCGAAGGCGACCGGCATTTTTTGATTTTGGAATACATGCCCGGCTATCAGCACAAAGGCCGCCGCATCACCAATGTCGCGCAGATGATCTCTTATGAAACCGGGCCGATTCAGCACAAGCGCGCGCTGAAACTGTTCGTGCAAGCGCTGGATGCGATGGATTACGCGCACAATTTCAAATACCGCTGGGAAGGCGAAGAGCGCGTGGGCATAGTCCACCGCGACATCAAACCGGCCAACCTACTCCTGCACGATCCCGACACGGTCAAGGTCAGCGATTTCGGCATAGTCAAAGTGCAGCAGCGCAAAACCGTCACGCAAAAGCTGACGCCGGGAACCAGCGCCTATATGTCGCCCGAAGCGATTTTGGGGCCGGCGCAATTTGGACTGTCTGAATTGGACGCGCGTTCGGACATTTACAGCCTGGGCATCACGCTTTACGAAATGCTGGCCGGGCGTTTGCCGTTCACGCCCGATCCGAACACCAACCCTGATGTTTCGCTCCGCCGCAAACACACCGCCGAAGTGCCGCCGCCGCCTTCGGCTTTCTATCCGGGAATTCCCAAACAACTCGATGAACTGGTGTTGCGCGCGCTGGCCAAGCGACCCGAAGACCGCTACCAATCGGCGAAGGATTTCAAGAAAGCCATTCTGGCGCTGGATTCCGCTCTGGCGCTGGAATTAGGCACTGGAAGTTCCCGCCCGCTCGAAAGCAGCTATGCCTCCGCGCCGACCGAACGAATCAATCCCACAGGGCCCACAGGAACGGATTCGCAGGTTGTTTATCAAACTGATTCCGGCAGATTGGTGACTGCGGCGGCAAGCACGCGCGGCATGACGGTGCAGCCGACTGTTCAAGCGGCTCCGCCGGCCCGGTCGAAAGCGATTTGGGTGGTTGCGGCGCTGGCGCTGATTCTGGCAATAGCGGCAACCACGCTAGTTTTGAGAAACGGCAACAGCGGCCAAGCCCGCCAAACCAATTCAGACAGCAACACACCTTTGCCGCCGCCCGAAAGCATGACTTTGATCGAAGGCGGCGGTTTTATGATGGGACGCGATCTGACCGATGCCGAAAAGAACTTCGAGATAGGCCCAGCCGGACAGCGCATCAAAATTTTCAGCTACGATTACCCAGCGCATCCCGTGACGGTGAAGCCCTTTTATTTGGACAAAACCGAAGTCTCCAACGCGGGTTACGCCGAATTCGTCAAAGCCGCCGGTCACACGCCGCCGGACGATTGGAAAGGAACAGAGCCTCCGCCGAATGCCGATCAACTACCAGTCACGCACGTCAATTATCAAGACGCGACGGCCTACTGTTCGTGGCTGACGACGAAGCGTAACGATGGTTATGTTTATCGGCTGCCGAACGAAGAAGAGTGGGAGTTTGCCGCGCGCGGCAAGGACGCGGGCAAATCCGGCGCGAAAATGAATCTTTATCCCTGGGGCGAAACCTGGATGGACGGCGCGGCCAACACCAAAGAAGCGCGCCTGGAACACGCGCGCAACGTCAACTCTTATCCAAACGGCGCAACGCCAACGGGTGTGCTGAACCTGGCGGGAAATGTCTTTGAATGGACGGCGACGGATTTCAATCATTACCCAGGCAGCAGCGAAGAAAATCCTAAGGAAGAAGGTTTTCAGGGCACATATCAAGTGGTGCGCGGCGGCTCTTTCGATTTCACCAAAGAGTACGCCATGACCACCACGCGTGTCTGGGCCAAGCCGGACGACAAGGGGCCGCGCTTGGGCTTCCGCTGCGCCGCCGAACCGAAACGCGCTGTCGCCCGCAACAACTCTTCCGAGAAAAAACGAACGGTTGAAAGAAAACTCAAAATGGAAGTCGCTTCAGCCTGGAACAGCCTCAGCCGTGGGATTGCCAAACGAATCGAATAGCTCGCGCGGCTACTTCGTGACCGTTCCCGGCCAAGGTGCGAAAGCGTTATCCAATTTGCCGAGAATCGGGTTGAGTTGCGGCAGGTGTCTGGCCAGAACCGTTCGCATGGTGTTTTCTTCCACCCATTGCAGCCCGGCTTTGGTGTAAGTGGTTTTGTCGTAATCATCGGTGAAGAAGCGGTCGCTTTGCAGCCGCCGCGAAGCCATCAGCAGAAAAACGCGAAAGGCCGTTTCGCTGAAGCCCATGC
>CAZRXE010001674.1:0-6599 GCA_964603695.1 uncultured Heliomicrobium sp. | reverse complement strand
ACACGTGGATCCGAACGATCCGGTCAGTCAGGCAGCCCCGCCGCGCAGCGCTGCGCTGTATGTCAAAACCACCCAGGGCCTGAAGAGTCTGGTCAAGCTGGGAGACGAGGTTCCGAACATGCCCTCGCATTTCAGCGGTTTCAGCAATCCAACGACCAATGCCAAAGGCACTACAGCCTTCATCGGCACTTACAGCGACCCTGACGGACGCGCGCTGTTTTTTGTGGAAGAGGGCAAATTGCGGCTGATTGTGCGCAGCGGACAAAAAGTCGGTGACACTAATCCGGGCGAGACTTTCTCCGAACACTACTATCCGACGCCGATCAATGATCGCGGCGAAATCGCCTTTCTGTCGCGCATTGGCGGCGATTCCAGCGGGATTTTCGTTTACCGTCCCAGCGGGCTTGAGCAAATCGCCTTCACAGGCAAACCCTCGCCGGTCAAGGGCGCGAACTACCTGGGCTTCGGCAATCGCACGCCGTCCAAGAACAGCAAAGGCGAAGTCGCCTTCGTGGCTTTTTACGACGGGCCGAACTTTGGGCGTGGGTTGTTTTTCAAAGGCGCGGGCCCGGTTCAAATCGTTGCCAAAAGCGGCGACAAAGCTGGCGATGCCGGCGGCGAATTCAAGGATTTCCTGTCGCCTTCGGTCAACGCGCGCGGCGATGTCGCTTTCATCGGCAAAATGGAAGGGCGCGCGCAAGGCATTTTCGTGAAAACTGCCAAAGGCATTGAAACCGTCGCGCTGCTCGACCAAAAGATTCCGGGCGGTAAAGGCGAATTCGAGGTTTTCAATAACTTCACGCAGCCTTCGATCAACGACAAAGGCGAAGTAGTTTTTTACGGTCAAATCAAAAACTCCGATGTCGGCATCTTTTACCGCGATGAAAAAGGCGTGCTTCACACGCTGGCCAAACGCGGCGACAAAATGCCGAAGTAAACCAAGCCGAAAACAGAAAATGCCGCGCGAGTTGGAAAAACCGCGCGGCATTTTTTTAGGTTTACATCTTTTTAGGTTTGCATCCGGCGAAAAGCCGTTCGCGACCGTCACCAAATCTCGCGCAATTTTTCGGCGGCAATGTTCCTGCCGCAAAGGAGCACCACCACGCGCTTGCCGGCGAATTTCTCCCGCTCTTTCAGTAAGGCCGCCAACGCCACGCCCGCCGCACCTTCGACAATCCAGCGTTCTTTTTCGATCAGCAAGCGCATGGCGTCTTTGATTTCCGATTCGGAAACCAATACGTGATCGTCAATCAAATCGCGGCACAGTGCCAAAGTCATCGAATCCGGTTCGAGTCCGCCCGCCGTGCTGTCTGAAATTGTCGGCAGCTCAGGGCAATCGAAAATCTTCCCGGCTTTCAGGCATTCGTGCATCACAGGCGAATTTTTCGGCCAACAGCCGACGATGCGTGTGCGCGGGCTGACGGCTTTCAGATACGCGGCGATGCCTGAAATCAATCCGCCACCGCCAACCGCGACGAACACCCCGTCCACGTCTGCAAGCTGCCGATGAATTTCCACGCCCAGAGTTCCTTGTCCGGCGATGACCTGTGCGTCGTTGTAAGGCGAGATGAAGACCTGCCCGCTTTCCTGCGCGGTTTCGCGGGCTTTCAATTCGGCTTCGAGCGGATCATTGCCGTAAAAGACAGGTTCGCCGCCCAGCAGCCGTATCAAACTCAGCTTGGCTTCGGAAACGCCGTGGCGCATAAACACGCGCGGCGCTACGCCAACGCGCCGCGCTGCGTGGCAAACCGCTATGCCGTGATTGCCGTTCGAGGCGGTGATGATGCCGCGCTCCAATTCGTCGTAATACAGCGAAAGAATTTTGTTCGTAGCTCCGCGCAGCTTGAACGAGCCTGTGTGCTGCAAATGCTCCAGCTTCAGCCAAATATCACAGCCGGTCAGTTCGCTCAATGACAGCGAACTGTCGAGCGGCGTTTGCCGAACCAGTGGGCGTATGCGTGCGTCGGCTTCGAGGATGTCGTTTGCGGGGATCATTATTTTGCCGTGTTTTTGCCGTATCGAGTTGTCGGTATGAAAATGTCGTCAATATAACGGCGGGCATTCTACTTCCTTACACTCACCGGGTTGAAGCCGTCCGAGTTCCCACGCGCCGATTCTTTCGCGAATCAATCGCAAGGTTGGATAACCAACCGCCGCCGTCATCCGGCGAACTTGGCGGTTGCGACCTTCCGTGATCGTCATTCGCAGCCAGGCGGTAGGAATGCTTTTGCGCTCGCGAATCGGCGGCACACGTGGCCATAGCCGAGGCTCTTCAATCAATTCGACTTTGGCCGGGCGCGTCATTCCATCGTTGAGCAATACGCCCTTGGCCAGTTGTTTGAGAATTTGCGCATCAGGAATGTTTTCGACTTGCGCCAGATAAGTTTTCGGCAGTTTGTGGCGCGGGTCTGCGATGCGATGTTGCAGCCAGCCGGCATTGGTCAATAGCAACAAACCTTCGCTGTCATAGTCTAAACGACCGGCTGCGTATACGTCGGGAACGTTAATGAAGTCAGCCAGCGTCGCGCGGCCAGCTTCGTCCGTGAATTGGCACATCACCTGAAAAGGTTTGTTGAAGAGAATCAGCCGATCCATAGCATTCTTCGAGCAGCAGTGGGAATTATGCCAGACTTCAATCAGTTGCGATTGTTTTGGGATGGAAAATGAAAGGCATAAACAATCGGGCAGCAAACCCTGTGAAAACGGTCAACCCGTCATCACTGGAATTTGCTGCCCGTTGCTTTAGAGGGTCAGTCTAAAGTTGTAGTCGTTATTGTTGATTGTTGAAGTTGCTGGTCGTGGACGCCGGTGAATTAGTCATCAAGCCTTTGCTTACTAGAATGGCCACTTCGACGCGGCGGTTTTGGACACGACCGTCGCGAGTGGTGTTATCGGCAGTCGGGCGCGCTTCGCCGTAACCCAGCGGCGTAACGATGCGGCGTTGCGAGATGTCATGGTTTTCAATCAAGTAACTGGTTACCGCTTCGGCGCGGTCGCGGCTCAGGCGACGATTAAGTGTTTCGTTACCATCGGCTGACGCGAAACCGGCGACCTGGATGACGTGGCCTTTTTCGGATTTTGCCTGTTGGGCGATTTCATCCAGAGCGGCTTTCGCTTCCGGCGAAAGTTTGGAACTGCCGACTTTGAAGTTGATCGTGATGGTCTTGGCCACGTCGTATTCGTCCAGCGAAGAAATACGACCGTTTAGCGTATCGGCAGTGGTTGTAATGCGTTCGTTGGCGCTGTTGGCGGCGGCCATTGCCTTATCGGCAGTTTCCTGTGCGGCCTTCGCTCCACCGTTGGCCGTATTGGCGACGGCGGCAAGTTCTTCAAGCTGGCCGGAAAGGCGCTTGGCATTATCTTCGGACTGGGAGAGGCGAGTCTCGGCTTCACCAACGCGCCCTTCAACCGGAGTGACGACCGAAACGACGGATGTGGCTACGCGGCGTTCAGCTTCGCTGAATTTGATGTCGTCGGCGACCAACACGCCTGCATTGTTGCCGTGACCTTCGACTTCAACGGCCAATCCGCGCGTTAAATCCGCGACATCGTATTTCTTAGAGCCGCGAAAAGGATTGCTTTTGCGCTCTTTGATCTTGGTCAAGCCGCTGATGTTCACGTTGTAGTTCGTTCCTTTGTAATCGCGAATAACAATGTTGTCAGCCTCACGTTGGAGAATGACGCCACTGATTTTCTGTTTTTGTCCGGCAGGCACGTTGGCCGTGTTTTGCGTGTTTGACGCAGTAGTTTCCTGCTGCGATTGGTTTTGTACTCTTGATGTGCTTCGATCTTGTTGTTGTGCGGCGGCGGGCAGGCCCAACGCTAGAACAGCCAACAAGCTAACTGATGCAGCAAACGCTCTGACGTGTTTCATTATATTTCCCTCCAAAAATCTTCTGTTCAATGTTCCCAAGTGCGACCCACTGACTGCAAGCAATATGCCTAAGTGAATAAAAGGAGCCGAAAGAGGCAGTTAAACTTTCTCAAGTCCGTCTATCTTAATGAGCCAAAGGAATTTGTCATTGACGGGAAAAGGTAATTGCCAGGAATTTAAGGGAAAAAGCTGCTTTGGCTGAAAAAGATATTGTGCGGAAACGATGCACACAGACAGGGGGATAGAGTCAAAAAAACAGTCATTCAACTGTACTCTTCAAAGACTTGATCGGCGACATTCTGAAGAGGAGGGATAGAGTCAAAAAACAGTCATTCAACTGTACTGCCGCCTATTTGCAATGGATAATGTCAGGACGAATCGAGCTTATTTTTTACAGCGATCCAAGTCATCGAATTTGACCTGCGTCAAATTTTCCGCTGGCTTGCCACGAGAGGGTTCTCTCATCGGTGCAATACGGCGTGATTGATTTCCAGCATGAGTGTGAATCCATAGCTGCTTTTAGTTTTGAGCGTGGAGCAGTTGAAATCGCATTTTGTTCCTCTATGGCTATTCGTAGCCAATGGCTTCCCGCACAGAGCATCGGGCGGCGTGCCAGGCGGGCAGAAAGCCGGCAATGATGCATAAACAAATCGAAACCGCCAGCCAGATCAGCAATCCGCGCAACTCAAAAAAGAAATCCAGGCCGCTTTTGAAAGCCATCTTGACCAGCAAATTACCGAGCGCCCTGCTGACGGGCCAGGCGACAACGGCGGCCAGCGCCCAACTGAGTAGGCCGATGATCGCGCTTTCAGCAACGATGATTTGCCAGACGACTGCCGGCGAAGCGCCGATAGCACGCAGCACGCCCATTTCGCGCCGCCGTTCCAGGACGTTCAAACTCATGGTGGTCATTAATCCCAATCCGCCGACGCCGGCCAGAATGCAGGACATGACGATCAGGAAGACGTAAATCATCAGCATGTGCTGGTCGAAGCCGTAACGGCCTTCGCCTTTGGTGCTGCTGCCTTGCGCGCGTATGCCTGTTTTTTCCAGGGCTTGATCCAAAGCGGCTTTGATCCGGTTGATCGAAGCCGGATCGTTTTGCGACAGAGCCAGGCGCAGGCTGTTGGTCATTCCGACGTGGCCGCCTGCTTCTTCAAAGTACTTTCGCGGAACGTAGGCGGCGGGCGGAGAAAACGATTCCTGCGCGATGCCGACAATGCGCCAGGATTTTTGCGCCGGCCCCATTTGCAGATTGACTGTGTTGCCGACTTTCATTTGCGGTTTGCGGCTGGCCAGCGTGGAATTCACGATCAGAGCGTCACTTTCGTCGGGCAACAGATTTCGACCCGCGATGATGTCCGGTTGTAGCAGTTCACAATTCGACGGCAAACCGATGAGGCCGAAACTGTCGCTGGCCGGCGCGCCGCCGCCATGCAACCCGCCGCCGTTGTCGTGACTGCTGCCCGCCGCCGGCGCAACGTTGGCTTCGACAAGCGAAGCTTGAGTAGTAATCCAGCCTTCCAGCCGTGTGATGCCTTTGACCTGACTGAGCGCAGGTTCGATTTTTTCCAGCGGCTGCATCGTTCCCAGATTCACAGCCAGATCGAATTTGCGGGTTGCGAACAAACGATCCAGCGAATAAATCAGAGACGCGCGCACGTTGAGCGCGGACATAAAAAACAGTCCGCCGGCAGCCAGCGTCAGCAAGGTCAAAGCCAATCTCGTGCGTCGCCGGAAGCTGTTGCGAACGGCCAACAAAAGCGGGCGCGTGACGCCGCCAACGCTGGCCAGCGCGCGGTCAAAACGGCTGGTCCCGAAACGAGTTTGCGCGACGCCGAAATCCGCCAACGCTTCGCGGACGGAAACGCCGCTGCCTTTCCAAACCGGATAGGCCGCCGCCAGCAATGGAATCAGCAAGCCCACCGCCGCGACCAGCAGATAAACCCACGCCGGAACGGCGAAACTGTTGATGTCGAAATTCAGGAAGATGGCCAGATAAAGACAAAGCACGCGACTGCCCCACATTCCCATCGGCAAGGCCGCGACAATGGCTGCCGCGCCGAGCAGCAATGCCTGGCCGAAATAAATGCGCGCGATTTGCCGGCGAGTGCCGCCGATGGCTTTCATTACGCCGATTTGCCGCACCTGCGACGCCATCATCGCCGTCAGCAGATTGACCACCAGAATCGAGCTGAGCAGCAAGGCGAACAATCCGAAACCCGCCATAGCCAGCAACAACAGCCGCATCAAATCCGAGTGCGGATGTTTGCCCGGCGTGGGAACGTCCAAACGGCGAACGGGATGTCCCCGGCTTTCGACCAGTGTTTTGATTTCTTCGGCAACGCGGCGAATGTGCGCTTCGTTGAAACGGTCTTGCGCGACGGCGATGTTCAGCCGATCCAGAAACGGTTCTTCGCCCAATTGTTCGAGCGTGGCGAGCGTGATGTAACCGTAGACGATGTTTTCCATGCGAGCTTGCGCCTGTCCAACGTCTTTGACAGTGCCGCCGAGGCGCAGGCTTTGTTCCTGGCCGCGCGCGGTTTTGACGGTGACGGTGCTGCCGATGCGTGCCTTGGCGACTTGCAGCGCGTCGCGTTCGATCAGGATTTCGCCAGTCGCCGGAGGCCACGCGCCTTGTTGTGGTTTCAATGTGCCGACGCGGATGTCGCCGTAATCTTTGACGACGAACAGCACCAGATTGCGCCATTCCGCCGGTCCGGTT
>CAZRXE010001673.1:0-3313 GCA_964603695.1 uncultured Heliomicrobium sp. | reverse complement strand
CAAGGCCTTACGGAAACTCGATTTTTCCCGGCAGTGTGTGTTGACCGTCGCTCGGTGCTGCTCGCCTGGGTCGTGACAATTCTCGTCAGCGCTTTGCCTGATATCATTTGGGTCAGGGCGTCCGGTGGGATTCCAGCCTGGCTGTCATTCGCCAAAATGGGATTGCTCCTGGCATTGGGACTTGGTGCGTTTCGTTGGAAGCTGCTGCAACCCTTGCGGAATTATTTCCTGGTGATGTTTGCGATGTTTGGGCTGCTGGCCCTGCGTCCCCTCATCAACTTCAATTTGCCTGCGTTGCAACACATCTTCGGCGAAAACTTTTTTGAAGTGCGCATGCAGGCAGAGCAATACGGCAAGCTGGCCGTCGCGCTTGCCATCATCGTCGTGTTGCTCGTGCTGGGCTACAAACGCCGCGACTTCTTCTTTGCGCGCGGCGATCTGCGGGCACCCATCGAACCCGTACCGCTGCTGGGCTTTCCGAAAGCTGATCCCTGGCCGTGGTTCGGTTTGCAATGGGGATTCTACATCGCCGCCGCTCTTGCAATCATCCAATACCTGGGTCTGAGGCCGGACAGCGCGTTGATGCTCAAGGTCGTGCCGATTTTGCCGTCCATCCTGTTTTATGCCGCGTTGAATGCTTTCAACGAAGAGGTTACGTATCGCATCCCGATGCTGGCCACACTCGTACCGATTGGCGGCCGCAGGCACGCACTTTGGATGTCAGCGTATTTCTTCGGCATCGCCCATTACTTTGGCACACCGGGTGGATTGATCGGCGGAATAGCCTCGATCTTCATGGGCTGGATTCTCGGCAAAGCCATGGTTGAGACACGCGGTCTTTTCTGGTCCTGGTGGATCCATTTTTTGAGCGACGTTGTCATCTTCCTGTTCCTCGCGCTGGCATTGATGAAATAGCCTGCCAACAGGCCCCTTAAGCACAGGGCAACCCGTTGCGCTCGCACATATATTGCGTGGCTACGAAACAATTTACAGTGGCACACTGGAATGCCAGTAGTTGCGTTGAACAGTTTTTGAATGGATGCGTCGAATGCTTAACGTTGGGCGTATGAACTTCAAACGATACCTCGTCATTGCGACAGCCATGCTGGCTCTCGATTGGACCCTTGGCGCTCTGCAGACAGCGCACATCATTCCGCTGTGGTCTTTTCTTCTATTGAATTTTCCATTCGGCCTGCCGTTCGTCTGGCTTGAGTCACATTGGGCAAGCACCCACTACGAGTTTGCCGGTCAATACTTCGGTGAATACTGGTCATTTGCGGCTCTGTTTTTTGCAATCTTCGCGCAGGCGTGGCTTTACACAGTTCTCTACGGCCGCTGGCGGGGCGGAACCCGGAAAGCCATTGCCTGAAGGGCTCAATAACTGAAAGTTGCGAAAGGTAGCCAGGTTCGGTCTTTCCACGCGGGTGGACACGGCAAATTGTCACCGGAAGCAGGAGCTGTTGGGGCTTCGTTGTTTTCTGACTGAGGTGCCAAAGACAGCGAAGAAGTGGTAAAGTTTTCCTGGAATGACTTTCGTTAATTCGGAGGGACGCAGGGCCGCTTCGCGATGATCACCGCAGTTGAGACTGAATTTGTTCAGAACCCGACTTTTGTGCGGCCCCCCGCTGGTTGATATCGCGCGCAGAGCCTTCCCAACTACTCGCGTCTGGCTGCCAAACTCATGTTCCAGGCTTCAGCAACGATGAATATGAGTCACGTATTGGCAGACCCTCGTCCGCCTTCCAGCCTCGGTAACATCCCATTTGAGTCAATTCGACCGCGTGGATTGACCGAAATGGTCATTGGCGGCGGCGACAATTAAAGGCAAATTAGGCGATGGTGTCCATGAACCCGACGAACGAACCCGATGCGACGAAGCCGGTGGAGCGCCTGTTTCCCTTCGTGCTGCGCTCGCGCATCCTGATTGTGGGGCGTGAGACCCTGGCGCGCAGCAAAAGCAAATTGCACTTTGTGCTAATCACGCATGATTTGTCGGAAGCCAGCCGGGCGGAAGTGTTAAAGCAGTTTTTGCACTATCCGGTGGTTCAACACTATACCTCGGAGGATTTGGAGAAGTTTTTCGGAGTGAAGGGAACCAAGTTGATTGGGTTTCAGAAATCCGGCCTCGCGCAGTCCATCTATGCCGAGATGAAGCATTATCGCATTAACCAGCCGGTTAAACCCACCAGGGAATCGAAAGGGGAGGCAAAGGATCAAAGTGAAAGACGGACAGAAAGATAAACGGGTGTTGCGCGTCGCGACTGCGCAGTTTGAAAGTTTGCCGGGGGACAAGGACGCCAACTTCGGCAAAATAGAGGCTTTTGTGAAGCAGGCGGCTGCCCAAGGTGTGCGCTTGATCGTATTTCCGGAGTGTTGCATTTCGGGCTATTGGTTCATCCGAAATCTTTCGGTCGACCAACTGGCGGCACTTGCCGAACCCATCCCGGATGGCCCGAGCACGAAGCGTCTGATTGACCTGGCACGGGAATACCGCATCACGCTCGGCGCGGGGTTGGTGGAAGCCGCCGGGAACGGTGTATTTCATAACAGCTACGTGGTGGCGCTGCCCGATGGAACGACTCATCGTCACCGCAAACTGCACGCCTTCGAGCACGATGCCATCAAGAGTGGAACCGATTACACCGTCTTTGATTTGCCGGAAGGTTTTCGCGTGGGCCTGCTGATTTGCTATGACTGCAACATCGTTGAGAATGTCCGTATCACCGCGTTGCGCGGCGCGGAGATTCTGCTGGCACCGCATCAAACGGGCGCCGTTCGCAGCCGCGATCCGAATCTGATGGGTTTGATCGAGCGGCGGGTGTGGGACGATCGGCATTCCGATCCGGAGACCATTGAGCGGGAATTTCGCGGCGACAAGGGCCGCGGCTGGTTGATGCGCTGGCTTCCAAGCCGCGCGCACGACAATGGGCTTTTCCTTATCTTTAGCAATGGTGTAGGCGTGGATGACGACGAGATCCGAACTGGCAACGCGATGGTTCTCGATCCATACGGCCGCATCCTCGCCGAAACCTGGAGGGCAGAAGATGCAATGGTGGTCGCTGACCTGGATGCCAGCCTGCTGACGGAGGCGACCGGACGAAAGTGGATTTGCGCGCGGCGCCCTGAACTATACAAGCCGCTGACAATTCCGACAGGTCAGGAGCGCGACACCCGCACGATGAAGTTCGAGGAGTGAACCGCGCGCAAGATCAGGCGCGCCAGTGCGCCTGACGGAGGACGGCGTGGCTGTTTCCCTTCATGGTTTCGTACCAGGCCGTGAGCAACGAGCCGTCCTCCAGTTCCACTGTGCTGG
>CAZRXE010001672.1:0-2209 GCA_964603695.1 uncultured Heliomicrobium sp. | reverse complement strand
CGCCACCGATCACCGCGCCGACTTGCTGCATCATTTCGGTAACGTTCGCTTCGCCGATCTTCGAGCGATGAAGCGGGCAATTGAACATCGCGGCCACATCGTCCATGGCCGATGTCGTCGAAAGATTCGTGACCACCGCGCCTAGCGTTTTTCCGAGTACGAAGCGCGTGGCCAGCGCCAGTGTGTAATCTTCGCCAATCGGTTCGCCGAGCTCCGACACCACCGCCAAACGGTCGGCATCCATATCCTGCGCGAAACCGACATCGGCATTGTTCTCGCTCACCAACCGGCAAAGCTCCCGCAGGTTTTCGGCAATCGGTTCCGCGCCGCGCGGAAACGAACCGTCGGGCGTGGTGTTGACCGTGAAAACTTCCGCGCCTAAAGCTTCCAGCAAACGCGGCGCGATAATCGAACCCGCACCGTTGCAGGAATCAAGCGCCACTTTCAGTTTGCGTCCTTTTGCCGGAAGTTCTCCGATGGCGGCCAAAATCGCATGGATGTGCGCATCCAATCCGCCACTGAACGCTTCCACGTTGCGCATTTCGTTGCCGGCGACTTTCGTGTAATCACCCTGATGATAAATATCCAGCAGTTCGCGCGCCTGGCTGGAGCTTAAAAACAGCCCATCGGAATTGACGAACTTCAGCGCGTTCCATTCCGCCGGATTGTGGCTGGCCGTGATGGCTATTCCGCCAGAAGCTTTTCGTTGGCGAACGATCAATTGCACGGTCGGCACAGGACAAACATCCAGGTCAATCACGCGGCAACCGCTGGAAAGCAATCCGGCAATCACTGCCTGCCGAACCATCTCGCCCGAAGTTCGTGTGTCGCGCCCGATGACAATCGTCCCCGAACCGACGTAAGTTCCGAACGCCTGCGCAAAGCGCGTCAACAGCGTGGGCGTCAACGATTGGCCGATGACGCCGCGCACACCGGAAATGCTGATTTTCAATGTAGGAATTGCACGCATCTTTATTTACCAGACAGGAAATTGAAGTTATTGCTAGTCCGCAAGCCTTCTTTTACTGTGTTGCGGCAAGCGAATCGCGTCAAAAGAGCGTCAACATTAGTTTAAGAATCATCGGCTTGCCAACCCCGCAAGCCTATGCTAGTTTTTCGCCTGCTTTTCTCCATCTTCCATTACAACTGATAACACCGAAAACTATTGGAGGCCCGGTATGACCATTAAAGAGCGCAAAAATGGTGGCGTGACCATTCTCGACATTGACGGAAAAATCCTGCTCGGCGAAGGCGACGTCCAATTGAAGCGTAAAATTGACGAATTGCTCGAAAAGAATGAAACCAATCTGCTGGTTAATTTGGCCCAAGTGCCTTACATGGACAGCGGCGGGCTTGGCGAGATCGTTCGCAGCTATACGACGGTCAAACGCGCGGGTGGCAATTTGAAGCTGCTCAATACGACCAGTCGCATCAGCGACCTGCTGACAATCACCAAGCTCATCACCGTCTTCGATATCTTTGAAGACGAAGCCGCAGCGGTTGCCAGCTTTGCTTAATTGCGGATTGGGGACTGCGGACTGCGGATCGGCTTTCGTCACTAGCCTAATTCCGCTTCCGCAGTCCAAACGCATTCCAGCACTATTTTGCCGCGCCGTACTTCTTCAAAATCTCCACTGTCTTTTCTATCGGCAGTGCCTCAACCCTGTTCCCATCCCGTCCGGTGATGGAAGTCGCCCGCAACAGAGAGTTATAAATCGCTTCTTCCGTCGCCTCGACCACAGCTTCGAACAAGGGTGACATTGCATCGTTGCCGAGCGCTTGCGTATTGCGCAATGCTTCGCTAGAGCGGATTCGATTTTGCCGCGTCGTGCTGAACGCGATCACATAATCGCCGCTGCCGTTAGTTGAGGGCGAGCCGGTGCGCGCCAGACCCAGCATCGCGCGTTCGGCCAGTCGGCGCAGATTACGATGACCGAGCGGCGCATCCGTGGCCACAACCATGATGATCGAACCGTCAGCCTTGTCGGTTTTCAGTTCTCCGACAGCGTTTTGATGTTGGCCGATGCGCCTGCTTTCCAGTTGCTCTTTCAGATAGTACTTGCCGAGTTCGCGTCCGACAGGCGCACCGTTGATCGTCAGCACGCCGCCGAAATTCGATTGCACCAACACGCCGACTGTGTAACCTCCCAGAGTTTGCGGCAACAATCTGGAAGCCGTTCCGATGCCGCCTTTAAATCCGAATGCGACG
>CAZRXE010001671.1:0-1613 GCA_964603695.1 uncultured Heliomicrobium sp. | reverse complement strand
GAATGGTTTCGATGGGCGCGTCGGCTTTTGGAATGGCGGGTTTCGGCATTTCGGTTTTGTCTTTGGGCGCGGCTTCTTTTGACGCGTCTTTTGATTCCGTCGGCAAAGGCTTGCTCAGCAGCCGTGAAAGGAATTCGGTGCGCGTCGGCGAGAGATGAAAGATCGCCTTGTACATCAAATGCTGAATCACCGCCTGCCGCCGAATGTCCACAATGAAGGCGACTTTAGGCCGCAGCTTGGCGATGTAGGTGAAATTCTGTTCCGGCCCGACGCCGATATATGCGCCCCCCGTCGTGCCGACCTGCCTCAGCTTGTCCACGATGTGCAAGTACGAAGTCTCGTTCGACGTGAAATTGTCCGACAGAAAATAGCCGCCCTCTTCCGACATCTCGCGGATTAGTTTGGAGAACTCGGCGGCGGAAAGGCTTTCGGGAAAGCCGGTGGGAACGGCAGCGGGAGGTTTGGGTTGAGCGGGAACCGACTGGCCGGATGGTTGTGCTTGAACAGCCGATGTTGCCGCAAGAAAGATAAATAAAAAACTTAACTGGCGGACGCCGGCGATGACGTTGCGAAACATAAAATTTTCTCCTCACACCATCCGTTTAAGCGGCGGCGAATTCCGTGTACTGGCGCAATTCCGGCTCGTGGAAAGCGAGCACGATGTCTTGTTTCGGCACGCCGGCTTCAATCAATTCCGTGGCGATGCCGTCTTCGGTCAGGTCTTTTTCAATCCAGATTTTGCCATCCTTGAGGCGGGCGTAAATCATTATCCAATCAACGCGCTTTCCTTGATGCCAGCCGATCTTCAGCAACTGATAATGCCCGCGCTCTTCATCAATAATCAGGAATTTCTCCACGCCCGTGGCAGGGTAACTTGGTCTGGGTTGGGCATAATGCTCAAAAATCCGCCTGACAATCCGATGATATTCGCTCATTTTTTCCATAGCCTGATCTCCTCGGTTGAGAGGTTGACGATAACCAGACGCAACGGGAAGCGGTTGAGAAAGTCCTGGGCAATCTTCAACTCCGACAGCTTTTCCCACACAGCCTCGCTCAGAGCCAAATAAAGTTGGCGCTCCGGCGCGAATGCTTCCAGACACATCAGGTACATTTGGTATTGACCGACCGCCGCTTGCAATTCGTGTACAAGTGAAAGGCTGAGAAAACTTTTGATCTCGACGACAATTTTTTCCTCCGCCCGTTCCGCGGCCAACATTCGATCCGCCGCCAAGTCGGCACGTAAAACGGTCGCGCCGTATTCGATTTCAAACGGGTCAGCCGTAATCGTCCAGCCGTCGTTGACCAGCGCGTTTCTGACTGCATCGTGAATCTTGTCCCGTTTCGACATAGCAACCAACTTTCAACTGTGCTTCTCGCTCTGAGTTCTGTGCCCCGATGTGGCGTGTCGAATGACCAACAACTCACGCAAGGCGTTATTCACAGCTTCTGCGTCCGGGAAAGCTGCGGCAACATCGGGTTCCAGGCGAACAAAACTCCGCCGGTATTCGATGCCTCGCGCCCGATCTTCTGCTCGCAGCGCGGCGAAATCATATTCGGGCCGGAGGTCGTCCTCCGGATCGAAATCATCGTCATCAAGAATCTGGTAGTTATGT
>CAZRXE010001670.1:0-4799 GCA_964603695.1 uncultured Heliomicrobium sp. | reverse complement strand
CGATTTGGGGTTGGAATTCGGCTCGCAGACAGGAGACTCCTTATCACTTCGGCGTGCTGCGATTCGCCGAGGAAAAGTCCAGTTGGGCGGATGTCGCACGCTGGGTCAAAGCCAACGCGCCCGCCGACACTGTTTATCTTGCGCCGCCCGGACGCAATGGTTTTTCGGTCTTGTCCGAACGCTCAATTGTGGCGGAGTTCAAATTGAACCCGGACGGTTCGCTTTATCTGGCCGAATGGTTCGAGCGATTGCGCGATCTGGCGGGCGGCCAATTGCCAAAGGGCCGAGGTTTTGATAATCGCCGTCCGCTTGACAGAGCCTTTGCCAAGCTGACGAAAGAACAACTGCTGGCGCTCAGCTCGAAATACAACGCCGGTTACGCCGTACTGCCGAAAGATTCCAAAGCCGAGTTCGAGGCTGTTTATCGAAACAAAGATTATCGCGTGGTGAAGCTGCGCTGACCGGAAGGATTCAAACATAGACAGGATGCACAGGATTTTTTTCAGGATTGCCAGGATCGGAATCAAAACCGCTGTCAGAGCAGCTTAAAAACAATCTCCCGTTCATCTTGAAAAAAAATCCTGTCAATCCTGTCTATGCCTTTGTTTGCTCACCGCATTGCTTTCGCGCGGATTTCGCTGACGGTTTGGTCGTCGCGGCGGTAGTCCTCTTCCAGAAACTTCAGCAGCTTTTGATAAGCGGCGATGGATTGCGCGCGCCGTCCGCCTTGTTCCGCCGTGCGCGCCGCGTCGAGCAGGGAATTGAATTCCACGCCGTTGGGATTGGCGATGTAAAAGCAGATGCTCGCCGCGCGCAGAATTACAGCTTCGCGCGCTTTGGTGTCCTGCACGGCAACGCCTTTGAAGCGCTTCAATTCCAGCAGCGCGTTGTCAATGTGCGATTGGCCGGCGGCGTTGGCCGGGACTTTGATGACGTTTTCGCGCAAGGCCGTCAGCATGCGCTGCCATTCGGCGGCTTCGTCCGCGTCGTAAGCCGGCGTCGTTTGGCGTTCGATCCTGCCGGGCGTGGCGGCGATTTCGGCTATCAATTGGCGCAACGCCGCGACGTGTTTTTCCAGCGCGGCGAAGTTGACGCGATTGATGATGTCGGCTTTGGAATGATAGGCGTAATGCACGCCGTTGGTGATGGCAATGCTGGGAACCTGAATGCCGGGAATCTGTTTGAAGGTTTGTCTGAAATGTTCGCCGCCGAGAAATTGTGTTGCGTCTTCGCCAACCAGTGCCAGATGCGCGTCGCCGCGTTTGTGTTTGGCAACGGCGGCGGCGAGTCGCGGCGAAAACTCAGCGCCGACGACATAAAGCGTATCGTGCAACTGTTCCGACCAGCCGCCGCCGAAACCGCTCAGATGAACAGCCGCGACGGTTTTGGCGAACGGCAACAGCGGATGGCCGGCATAAAACTTCGCGCCAGCCTCCTGTTGTTCGCCGCCATCGAAAGCCACGAACAGAACGCCGCGTTGCAAAGGGCTTTTTGCTAGTTGCCGCGCCAGCTCGATCATCACGGCAACGCCCGCCGCGTTGTCTATTGCTCCGGCAAACCGCCCGCCGAAAGCATCGTAATGCGCACCGACCAACACGAACTCGTCCTGCCGCCCGGCCAGCAAGCCCGCCACATTCTGCCCGCCGCCATCCAGCGGTTGCAAAAACTCGCTTCCGACAGGCTTCAGTCCGGCTTCGCGAAACTGCGCGGCGATGAAGTCCGCTGCCTTGCGTCCGCCTTCGCTTTTGAAGGCGCGTCCGTTGAACGCCGGATCAGTCAATTGGCGCGTGACGGTTTCCAGCGGCGAACGCTGTTGCGGCGCGCTGCCGGTTTGTCCCGGCGTCAGGCTGAACAACAGCGCCAGCGCCGACAGGAACACGAACAAATTGAATTGCGGTGATTTTGGGCGGGGTATGGATTGCATTGGGTGAATCGGTTTGTGGGGCGGACTTTAGTCTGTCTCCGGAAGTGGAACACACTAAAGCCCGTTCCACATTGCAATTGCCGCGCGTTAGCGCGTCGCAGTCCATTTGCAGATGCCGCCCATGGAAAGCCCTGTGTTGGTTTTGACGCTGCAATCGCCGCTCATGCGGTTTTCGGTGACGCGCCCGGAAATGGTGACGGACAGCCAACTGATTTCGCCCAATGAATTTCCCATTTCGGCGCGATCCTGAGCGGAAAGCTCTTGTTTGAACGTGAGTGTCAGTTTGTCGCCGCGCAGCGTGCCTTTGGCCGTTGTGCCGTCGGAATCCGTGGTGCGTATTTGTTCGCCGTCCTGTTGCAGATCCATCACGTCGGTTACGGCTTCGCCGTTGACCATCGTCAAACTGAATTGCCAGCGCCCCGAAACATCCAGCGCGGTTTCGACCGGCGGCGTCGGCGTTGGATAAGCGTAAGAAGAAGCAGGCGTAGGCGAAGTCAGCGCCAGCGGCGTCGGACTTGGCTGCACCAGCGGCGATTCCTGCTGCGAACCCAATTGCGCCAACGCAAGCAGCGCCACAATGCCGATCACCGCGAGCACGCCGAAGCCACCGAGTATCAACAAAACTTTGGCGGCGGTACTCATTCCTTTTTTCTGAATCGGCGCGGGCGCGAAACCGCTTCCCGCCATCCGACCGGCGGAAGCCTGCTGCTGCGGGTATTGCGGCGGATACGGCGGCTGCACAGGGTATTGTGGTGGCGGCGTGGGATAACGATTTATTTCAATGTTGGCCGGCGGCTGCCCTGCTCCGCTCGGCGGCATGGGCGGCTGTCCAAAATGCTGCGGATGGTTCGGATAATATTGCTGCCCCTGACTCGGCGGTTGCGGATTGGGTTGAGCCGATGGTTGGACCTGTGGTTGAGAATGCACGCTGGGCGGCATCCAGCGTTGAGTTTCGCTTATGGGCATTGCGGGCGGCGGCATAGGCGGTTGTGTCGGCGGTTGAGCCGATGGTTGAACTGGTGCTTGTACCGGTGGTTCTGAATGCCTGCTGGGTGGCGGCGTCCAACGTTCGGTTTCGCTGGACGGCAAGCGGCCTTGTCCTGACGGAGGCTGCATTGGCGGACGGGGCAACGGTGTGGCGATGGTTTCGCGATTCTGACCGCCTAATTCCCGCGCCGTCGGCCCGGCGTATTGCGTCAACACGTCCAGCATTTCGCGCGCGCTGCGGAAGCGTATGTGCGCTTCCGGTTCGATGGCTTTGTTCAGAATGGCGGCGAATTGCGGGCTGACGCCGGGCGCGCGCTCCATCCAACTGATTGCGCCTGTCGCTCGGTTGGTCATTTCCTGCGGCACTTTGCCGGTCAGCAAAAAGATGATGGTCAACCCCAGGCTGTACAGGTCGCTGGAAAACAGCGGTCGCCCTGCCGCCTGTTCCAACGGGATGAACCCCGGCGTGCCGATGACAATCGAAGCCGTCGCGCGCCCAGCCGAATCCAGCGTCGAAGTCACCGTTTCCTTGACCGCGCCGAAATCAATCAGCACCGGCAGATTGTCCTGGCGGCGAATCAAAATATTGTCGGGCTTGATGTCGCGATGAATGATGCCCTGGCCGTGAACGTAATCCAGCAGCGTCAACAAACTGGTCAGAATGCGTTTGGCTTCTTCTTCGTCAAGCGGCCCGCGCTCTGCGACAAGCTGTGTCAACGTCGGCCCGTCCACCAATTCCTGCACCAGATAAAACCGTTCGTTTTCCGCGAAGTAGGCGTACAGTCCCGGAATCTGCCGGCTGGCCTGTCCCAGCATTTCCAGCGTGGCGGCTTCTTTTTGAAAGCGTTCGCGAATGATTTGCAGAATGCGCGGATCGTCAGTGGAGGGTTTGAGTTCCTTGACCACGCAACGCCGCTGCGAAGGCAGATGCGTGTCTTCGGCAACGGAGGTGATGCCGAATCCGCCCGCTCCCAGCACTTTCAAAATGCGATACCGATTGTTTAACAGAGTTGTCATAACCGACCTTTCTTTTTCGCCGCCGCGCGACCGGCGCGGCGGTTGAGTTGCGGGGGACGGGCTGATTGAGCGTTATTGCGCGACAATCTTCCATTCCCATCGGTGGCGTGCGATAGGATCGGAATGGTTGTCGGGCGCTTCATCTGTCCAAAAACTTTCTTCAGGCAGGTTTTCAATCCTGACTTCGACAGTGTGTAACGAATATTTTGTTCGCAGACCCGGAAACGATGGAGACTCCATAAATTCCACGCTCGGCTGTTCGGAGCATTTGAGAATCGTCACGCGCTCTGACACGACCTGAAGCTCTTCTTCAATGCCGCGCAGCGCCGCACTGATTGGATTTTCGCCGGGCTTCATCTTTTCCGACAAGGGAATCCCCCGGTAACGAACCTGGTTGCCGTTAAATTGCTGTTCGACTTCCACCAAAATCCGGTCACCGCAGCGAATGATGACGTTGACAACTTGCACCAGTCGCAACAGCGGAGCCGATTCAAGCTGCGACTCGCCCTGGAGAATTTCAGTCCATAAATCCTCAACGGACTTGGCAACTCCGACTCCCCAAACGGAAGTATCAATGCCATGTTCAATCAGCCAAACGTTTAAACTTTCGGTACTCGTCAAATTTTCCATATTACTTCTTGGCGATTTCCTCTTGTTTTTGCTCTTTTCTCAACCGTAGCCACTGTTCCGAAGCCGTGGCCCAGATCAATTGGTACTTTTCGAAGAATGCTTCCAGTTTCTCTTCACTGATGAGATCTGAGTCTTCCAAACCAGCTTTATAAAAAGCGATCTCACTTCTCAGCGTGTAAAGTTCGAGCAATGTGTTCTTCTGCTTAATCCACAGTTCGCGGTACGCAAAGATTGAACCTAC
>CAZRXE010001669.1:0-2436 GCA_964603695.1 uncultured Heliomicrobium sp. | reverse complement strand
TGTCGGTGTACTTCGGCTTAGGGCATTGGGGGAATCCCAGCCGCACGTTGTTTTCCACCGTCAACACGGTGCTGGCCGGCGTCTGGCTTTCGGTGGCGTACTTGAAAACACGAAGCCTGTGGTTTCCGACGTCGCTGCATTTCGGCTGGAACTGGATGATGGGCGCGTTCTTCGGATTACCTGTCAGCGGCTTGCGCATTCCGCAACAGTCCATTTTTACGTCCGACATCGGTTCGCCTATTTGGTTGACCGGCGGAGCATACGGGCCGGAAGGCGGCGCGGCGGCGACAATCGTTCTTCTGCTTTCAATCGTTGTTCTATGGCGGAGCGATTGGCTGATCGTCGCGCCCGAAGCGCAATCGGCCTCAACGATGTCACTTCCGGCGGAAGACACAACCATTCGCCTGAATCTGCAAAACGAATGAGTCGGAGTTGCGCCTTGTCTCGACAAGCCAATGCATTTTGGCTATGGTAATCGCACTATAAAAATTTGAAATAATCGTTTTGAGCGCGGCACTGCCGCGCTTTTATCAATTCTGGGGTCAAACTTGTTCCGTTTGTTTGACCAATAGCACCACTAAGGAGAGATATGAGCAAGATTGCAGGTTGGAATCCGAGTTCTTTCGGATTGGAAAATCATGGCATCACGAACGTCAGTCAGGCTTATTGGAACCTGACGACGGCGGAACTGTACGAACATTCCATCAAACGCGGCGAAGCGACGATGGCGCATTTGGGGCCATTGGTGGTCAACACGGGGCAACACACTGGGCGTTCGCCGAACGATAAATTCGTCGTCCGCGAAGCTTCTTCCGAACAACACGTCTGGTGGGGAAAGGTCAATCGTCCGTTCGAGTCGGCCAATTTCGACCGGCTGTTGACCAAAGTGCTGGCGCACCTGCAAGGCCGCGAAGTTTACGTGCAGGACTGTTTCGCCGGCGCTGATCCCGAATACCGCATTCCGATTCGCGTGGTTACCGAATACGCCTGGCACAGTTTGTTCGCGCGAAATATGTTCGTTCGTCCCGATTGGAACACCCAAGCCGCCGGCCACATCCCCGAATTCACCGTCATCAACACTCCTTCGCTTCAAGCCGACCCGGAAACAGACGGAACTACTTCCGGCACATTCATTCTGATGGATTTTGGCCGCAAGCTGATTTTGATCGGCGGCACTTCTTACGCGGGCGAAACCAAAAAATCCATCTTCACGCTGCTCAATTACCTGCTGCCTTTGCGCGGAACGCTTTCGATGCACTGTTCGGCCAACATCGGCAAAAACGAAGACGCGGCGATTTTCTTCGGTTTGTCCGGCACGGGAAAAACAACGCTGTCGGCTGACCCCGAACGCCGCTTGATCGGTGATGACGAACACGGCTGGTCGGATCGCGGCGTGTTCAATTTTGAAGGCGGCTGTTACGCCAAAGTCATCAACCTGTCGCCCGAAGCCGAGCCGGACATTTATGCCTGCACGCGGCGCTTCGGTACGGTGCTGGAAAACGTGGTGATGGATCCGGTGACACGGCGGCTGGATTTGAATGACGGCAGTCTGACCGAAAACACGCGCGCGGCTTATCCGCTATCGCACATTCCGAACTTTGAGCCGTCGGGCATGGGCGGCCATCCGAAAAACATCATTATGCTGACCGCAGATGCCTTCGGCGTGTTGCCGCCAATTTCCAAACTGACGCCGGAACAGGCTATGTATCACTTCATCTCCGGCTACACGGCGAAGGTCGCGGGTACGGAAAAAGGTCTGGGCAAAGAGCCGCAGGCGACATTTTCCACCTGCTTCGGCGCGCCGTTTATGGTTCACCATCCGGGCGTTTACGCCGAACTGCTGCGCGAACGTATCGCCAAACACGGTGCCGATTGCTGGCTGGTCAACACAGGCTGGAGCGGCGGCCCTTATGGCGAAGGCCAGCGAATGAAAATCGCTTACACCCGCGCAATGGTGCGCGCGGCGCTTGATGGACGCCTGGCCAACGTGCCGACGGATGTTGATCCGATCTTCGGCGTTCACGTGCCGATTTCCTGTCCCGACGTTCCCAGCGAAGTGCTGAAACCGCGCAATACCTGGAAAGACGCGAACGCTTACGACCAAAAAGCCAAGCATCTGGCCAAGCTTTTCCGGGATAACTTCGAGCAGTTTGCGGCGGGCGTTTCGGATGAAGTGAAGGCTTCCGGCCCGAAAGCGGAGTAAGACTTTTGGAGTGCGGCGCTGCACGCCGCACTCCAAATTTAGCTAATTGCCGGGATAGATTTTTTGGTAAGCCAGATAATTGCTGGTTACTTTGAAAACGTAATCTTTCGTCTCGCGCTTCAGCACTTCCACCACGAAGCGATCCACGTCCTGACTTTTCGCCCGCGCCAGCCAGCGGCGAACGGAAACTTCGCTGCCGTTGTAACTGGTGGTGCTGTCGCCGTTCTTGATGG
>CAZRXE010001668.1:0-3057 GCA_964603695.1 uncultured Heliomicrobium sp. | reverse complement strand
GCATGAAAACAGAGAAGGTTTCAGAACTCACCACCAATCGCCTGTCGGTTTATTTGCGATGTTTGAATGAACTCGCGGCGGCGGGAACCGAAACCATCTCGTCCCAATCGCTGGCCGAACAGTTCAATTTGAACTCAGCGCAGATTCGGAAAGACCTGGCCTATTTCGGCGAATTCGGCGTGCGCGGCGTTGGCTATTTCGTAGAAGACCTGCGCCAGCATCTAATGAAGATTCTGGGGCTGACGCAAAAGCGCAAAGTCGTCATCGTCGGCTTGGGCAACCTGGGACAGGCGCTGGCCAATTATCAAGGCTTCAATCAAGACGGTTTTGAAATCATCGGCTTGTTCGACGATGACCCGGCGAAGATCGGCTCCAAAACCCGCATCGGCCTGGAAATTCAAAGCACGCAGGCCCTGAGCGAAGTGATCCGGCGCGAAAACGTCGAAATCGTCATCCTGGCTGTTCCCGCCGCCGCCGCCGAACGCATGCTGGACGAAGTGACCGACGCCGGCGTCCGCGCCGTGCTGAATTTCGCGCCCGTGCATCTGAACCCGAAACCCGGCGTGAAGGTCAAAACCGTGGACCTGACCATTTCCCTGGAAAGCCTTTCTTACTTCCTGGCCAATCCAAGTGCGGACGCCGTCAGCGTGGATTCCCGCGAATTCCTGCGGCAGGAAGTCGGCGCGAATGGCGCAGCGAGGTAAGTCAGTACCGGGACCGGTAGGGAGCTGATAGATCAAAATGGATGAACAGAAAATCAAAGAGCAGATTGTCGAAATCGCCACACGGTGTTACGACCGAGGTTTGCTGGTGGCGGGCGACGGCAACATCAGCGTCCGCGTCGCGGAAAACCGCTGCATCGCCACACCGTCGGCGGTCAGCAAAGGTTGGATGACGCCGGAAATGATGGTCACGGTGGATTTGGACGGCAATCCGCTGGAACCGTCGGCGTACAAAGTTTCTTCGGAATGGCCGATGCATCGCGTGATTTATCAGGCGCGCCCAGACATTCACGCCGTCGTCCACGCGCACCCGCCGCACGCCACGGGCTTTGCCGTTGCGGGGTTGAGTTTGAGCAAAGCCATTTTGTCCGAAGTCGTGTTGACGCTCGGCTGCGTGCCGCTCGCGGCTTATGGAACGCCTTCGACGCGCGAATTGACCGACGCGATTGAACCGTACCTGGAATTCCACGACGCGTTGTTGATGGCCAATCACGGCGCGGTGGCTTACGCCGGAACACTGGAACACGCCTTCAACAAACTGGAAACGCTGGAACACACCTGCAAAATCAGCTTCATCGCACGCAGTCTGGGCAACGAAAACACCATTCCCGACCGGGCGATTCCCAAACTCTTTGAGATTCGTGAACGCAATGGCGTCATGCCTTTTGAGGCGAGAAGCGGGCAGGCTTGCGGAATGGGAGACGGGGGAACGGGGAGACAAGGGGACGGGGAGATTACGCTGACGCGGGCGGAGTTGGTGGAATTACTTTCGCAAGCGCTGCAAGGAAAGGAATAGCAAAAAAGACAGCACGCAGTTTGGCAAGATACTGCTTTCGATGTGAGCCATTACACTTTGAAAAGGAGAATTTATGCCGGATAGTACTCAAGCTTTATTGGAGAACGGCCAGAAGAATGATTTACAGGTGCTTGATAGACTTTATGATCGGTTGAGGAAGCAGATTGAGCACGAAGACGGATTGGTGAATCACAGAATCACTTGGTTATTAGCATCACAGGGTTTTCTCTTTTTTGCGTATAACCAAGTTTCGACTGCGGCAAATAAGCCAGGGCATTTCAAAATCACGCTTTTGCTCATTGCCGCCTTGGGATTGGCGATTACCCTCTCCATTTTTCTGTCCATCCTGGCGGCGTTTGATTCGTTAAAGAATTTGAGAGCGTCTTGGAAATATTCCTGTCAGGAACATTTCACGAAACAAAATCTTACTTTCGAATCAGAGAAGGCTCGTTTGATTCTGCTGGGCTTTCCGCAGCTTACCTGGGTTGGGACAAGCTGGGTAAGGGCGATCAGTTCTGCCGGAGGGTTACCTTACTTCTTTGTGATTATCTGGAGCGCCAGAATCGTGATGGATTTGCCGGACAACTTATTGGAGTTGAAAATCTTGGTGAGCTTACTGGCTGTGGCCGGATTGATTTATATGTACACCAGGATCAAAAACGCCAGGGATGAGGATGGTTGGGAGACAATTCAACCGCCGCCGCACGAGGCGGCAGCACTAGCGAAGGAGCATAAATAATTTATGGAAGCACTCGGAATGATTGAAACAAAAGGGTTGGTGGCAATGATCGAAGCCTCCGACGCAATGGTCAAAGTGGCCAACGTGACGCTGGTCGGCTATGAAAAGATCGGCGGCGGATTCGTCACCGCCATCGTGCGTGGAGACGTTGCTGCCGTCAAAGCCGCGACCGATGCCGGCGCTGCCGCCGCGCGCCGCGTCGGTGAACTGGTCAGCGTTCACGTCATCCCGCGCCCGCATTCTTCAGTGGACGAAGCGATGCCGGTCGCGCCGCAATCCAGAGGGTTGAAGTAAAACCGGTGGTAGGTGGCAGGTAGTAGGTTATAGCTGCCACCTGCCACCTACCACCTGCCACCTACCTTATGATTATTGGACGCATCATCGGCAACGTCGTGGCGACGCGCAAAGACCCGCGACTGGAAGGCTGCAAACTCCTGTTGGTTCGCCCCATCACGCTGACCGGCGAAGACGAAAACAGTTATGTGCTGGCGATTGACACCGTGGGCGCGGGCTTTCGCGAAAAGGTGATTGTTGTGGCTGGCAGCAGCGCACGATTGGCGGAAGGAATGAAAGATCGTCCGGTGGATGCCGCCATTGTCGGCATTATTGATACGGTTGAGGTGACCGATTGAACTCGCCATAGCCCACGTTTCCCGCTTTAATGCTTTTTCAAGTATTCAAATGACTACTGTTCGCATCGCGCTTGCGCAAATCAATCCCACCGTCGGCGATTTCGCCGGAAACGCGTCCAAAATCATTGCCAACATTGAGCAAGCTCGTCAGGCAGGCGCGGACATTGT
>CAZRXE010001667.1:0-7541 GCA_964603695.1 uncultured Heliomicrobium sp. | reverse complement strand
GCGGCCCAACGCTTTTTTCAGCTACACCCTCAACCCAATCACTGTCCACTTTGTGGCAGTGCGGAGTTTGCCAGTGAACTTCCTTCCCAAGTCGCTGAACAACTTGGTTCCATCCGCTCGCTAGAAACCGCGTTAAAGGCACAACAAACGGCGGAACAATCTGCTGCCGCTGCCCAAAAACAAGCAGGACGACAACTGGAGAAATTGCTCGCCGCTGCGCAGGCGCTGGCGAGTTCGTTGGAAACAAGCGCACCCACTCCCGAACTATCAATTTCGGTTGAAGTCGTGCAGGCCATTCAGATGTTTCAAGCCAATCAGCACGAGCCGCAAGCACAGACTGCACTTGCGCAACAGACTCAGGAATTGCTGGCACGGGCGCGCGCGGTTTCCGCACAGCGTGAACAGAAAATCGGCTTCCTGACCTCGCTGAAAAACGCCGTTGAGAATTTCGAGACCAATTACCAGCTACATCAAGCCCGCGCCGCGCTAATCCCCAAACTTGAAGGTGCCCTGGCATCAGTTGAGCAAACGCGGCGGCAATTCGTGGACGATATTTTGAGGGACATCTCGCAGCGTGTCGGCGAATTGTATGAAGCAATCCATCCTGACGAAGGACTGGATAAAATCAAGTTACTGCTCGATCCTGACAAACGAGCTTCTCTGGAAATTCAAAGCGACTTCCCCGGCGCCCAAGACGCGCCTCCGGGCGCATATTTCAGCGAATCGCATCTAGACACGTTAGGATTGTGCATCTGGCTGGCAATGGCGGAACGCGAAAACCCGGCGGAAAAGATTCTTGTCCTGGATGATGTTATTGGCAGCGTGGATGAACAGCATGCCGAACGGACCGTGGAATTGCTTTATCAGGTGTCGCAAAAATTCCGGCATTGCCTACTGACAACTCACTACCGGCCTTGGCGAGAAAAGTATCGTTGGGGATGGCTGAAAAACGGCGAGTGTCACTTTGTCGAGTTGATCAATTGGGAACATGCCTCCGGCATTCGCCAGGGGGAATGTTTGCCGCCCGTAAATGAATTACAGATTCTCCTGAAAGCGGAACAGCCAAGCCCACAATTGATTTGTGCAAGCGCTGGCGTGATTCTGGAAGCCATTCTTGATTTCCTGACGCTGCAATATGAATGCGCCGTGCCTCGCCGAAAGACGAAGCCAACGCTTGGCGACTTATTGCCAAATATGAATAAAAAGCTGCGTAGCTCGCTCCGGGTGGAACGCTCCGTCAAAACAGAAGACGGGACAATTCTCAGCTATGAGTCTTACGATCTGGGTCCGTTGTTAGATGAACTGCAAACAATGGCTCAACTCCGGAATATATTCGGCTGCCATTTCAACGAACTCGCGAATTACCTTTCCCCCGGCGATGCCGTCCAATTCGCAGGGACGGTCCATAAACTGGCGGATTTGCTGATTGATGCTGACGCAGGTTGGCCAATGTCCGACAAATCCGGAAGCTATTGGGCAAACTCTGCACAAACAATCCGTCTGCATCCTTTGAAACAGCCGAAATGAGACCGTAAGCCAAAGTAAAAAAGAGGGTGGATTTTAACCTGCATTCATCCTAAGAAAGAGGTTTATTTGACACGGGAAACTCCTATTGAAATTCTCCATTTGCCCCCAAAGCTTCGCAGTGATTTCACGGGAAAATTGGCAGAAGCAGCTTCTGGTAACCCTGAAGAGCGGGAAGTCAATTTTCTTTCACGGGCTTTGGCTGCCTATGCTACACACAAACTCGCCCACTGTACTTTGGATGAAGCGGCCGCCGCCGTTGTTGATGGCGGTGGTGATGGCGGAATTGATGCGCTTTTCCACTCGGCAGCCACCAGTATTCTTTGGGTCATCCAGTCAAAATTCTTTGCTGACGGGCAGGGTGAACCTGCTTTGGGAGATGTGACAAAGTTCAAGATGGGTCTGGAGAATCTGCTGCAAGGCAAATTTCACGCTTTCACAACCAATGCAGCTTGGACACGGATCATCCCAAGCCTTGAAGGGGTTTTTCGCAACAAGACGTTACAGGTGCGAGCCGTGATGGTCTATTCCGGTATACATGTGGTTTCAGAAGATCGGCGGCAACTATTTGAGGATCTGGAGAGAAGGTTTTCTGCTGATTCCGAATATCTGCAAATTCAATTTTTCAATTTAACAACTGTGCATGATTGGATGACAGGTGCGGACAAAGGGCCGGGCGTGCCTGTAGTCGAGCTAACGCTGCGCAACCCTGGTTGGATCAAGCGCCCTTATGAAACGGTCTATGGACTTGTCTCCCTTGAAGAACTAGCACAGTTGTACCGTGCTCACGACAAAGTGCTGATTGCAGCCAATATCCGTGCCTACAAAGGTGACACAGAGGTCAACGAGCAGATTGTGGCCACCATCAGTGATGAACCGGAGCATTTCTTTTATCTGAATAATGGGTTGACTGCATATTGCGAACGCCTAGAAGTCAACCATTTTGACCGAGACAATGCGGAAGAGAAGAGAGTTACCGCGCGAGGGTTTTCGATTGTGAATGGTGCGCAGACGTTGGGTTCGGTAGCGGAATCTTTCAGGGAACCCGTCGCGACTATTCCTGATGGCTATGTCTTCCTCAAAGTCATCTCTTTGGAACGTTGTCTGGATGACCGTGAATTTGCCCGGCGCATTACACGCAGCACCAATTTCCAAAATCAGATTGGCCTACGCGATTTTGTGGCGTTGGACGAACAGCAGGAACGCATCGCCAATCAACTCAAACTCTCAGGCATTAGCTATCACTATAAAGACGATGTAGATACTCCAGTGCCTGATGAAACGAACTTTACTCTTGAAGAGGCCACCGCAGCCTGTGCGTGTCTGGTGCAGATGTCCGACTGTGACTTTTGTGTCCGTGTCTTAGCCAACCGGCGCTCTCTGTGGTCGTTTGAGCCTGTCTATCCTGAAGCCGAATATAGCTCGCGCTATGAACGGGTTTTTAGACCTGACCGCTCGGCGCGTAAAGTTTGGCGGGCGGTTCAGGCGCTTCGTGTCGTTAAGACTACGATGCAGGATAATGCCAAAGCGAGTTTAGGCGTTCGCAAAGCGTTCTTCGAAAATGCCCGCTGGCTTGTTCTCAATGTTGCCTTTCTCAAGTTGCACCCGGAACAAGGTGAAGCTTTATTGCTGACGGCGGATGAAACTGCGGCACTCTCGGCATTCACGGTTACAACAGCAGAGGCTTTATGGAACGTATGTGAATCGCAGGGATTGGTCTCACGACGCAGCCATTCAATCGGAGAGGCTTACGAGCAGACGCGGCACTTCAAATCTATCTTTTGTGATACTGCTGATTGCCAGCGTTTGCGAAATGCGCTGCTAGCAAAACTAACCAATCCATAAATGACCGTTGCATCACAAGACACGGAGTTATCATCATCGCCACCGGATACAATGTGACTATGACCCGAAAACAGAAATTGGAACTGACCTGGATTGGCAAAGAGAATCGGCCTCGGCTGGAACCGCGTATCCTGCTGGAAGGCCCCGACAAGTCCTACCACGCCCCGCACCGCATGACCGAGCACGACCTGTTCGATAACCAGTTAATCTTTGGCGATAACTTGCTGGCGCTCAAGGCGCTCGAGCAAGAGTTCACGGGCAAGATCAAGTGCGTCTTCATTGATCCGCCGTACAACACGGGCAGTGCTTTTGATCAATATGACGATGGGATTGAGCATTCTATTTGGCTGGGATTACTTCGGGATAGGCTGGAAATTCTAAGCCGGTTACTTACTACTGATGGGAGCCTGTGGATTAGCTTGGATGATAACGAAGCACATTATATGAAAGTGTTGGGTGATGAGGTTTTCGGGCGGGGATGCTTTATCGCTGACATTGCGTGGCAAAAACGGGATGGCCCCCCAAACGACCGAAAGATTGGATCAATTTATGACCATATTCTTGTTTGGGGCAAAACCAAACCGGGAACAAGTAAGAAGACACTTGCAGAAGAGTCTTTCAACTTGATGCCGCGCACAGAAAAGGCTGATGCGCAGTACCAAGTATTTCTAGAGCCAGACGGACTTGATCCACGAGGGCCATTTCGAAAGATTGACACAACGGCAAATGGGAAGGGAGGAAGATTTGTAAAGAGCCTCTTTTACCCAATTATGAACCCATACACCGGTGAAGAGGTTTGGCCGCGAAAGGGTACCTGTTGGCGTCATAGCAAAGATGAAATGGCGCGACTTCAAGCAGATAAGCGACTCTATTGGGGTGTAAAAGGCGCTGCCACCACACCTATGCGTAAGTTGTTTAAGACAGAAGCGAAGCAAGGAATGACAGCCCCATCCATTTGGACAGATACAGGATTGAACCAACATGCATCAGGCCATCTGGAAGAACTGTTTGGAGAAAAGGCAGCGTTTGAAACGCCAAAGCCTGAAGAGTTGTTGTCTCGAATCATTCACATTGCCACTAATCCCGGCGAAATTGTTTTCGACTCTTTTGCTGGTTCCGGCACTACGGGCGCAGTTGCGCACAAAATGGGACGCCGCTGGATCATGGTAGAGGTTGGAGAGCACTGCCACACTCTCATCCTCCCTCGCTTGAAAAAAGTCATTGATGGCGGAGACCCCGGCGGCATCACGCAAGCCGTGAACTGGCAGGGCGGTGGCGGCTTTCGATACTTCCATCTTGCGCCTTCGCTGCTGGAAAAAGACAAATGGGACAACTGGGTCATCAACAAACAATACAACGCCGCGATGCTGGCTGAGGCGCTGTGCAAGCTGGAAGGCTTCACCTACGCGCCGAGCGATACCATTTATTGGCAGCATGGCCATTCGACGGAGCGGGATTATCTGTACGTGACAACGGCCAATCTGAACCACGAACAGTTGCAACAGCTTTCTGACGATGTGGGAGCTGATCGCTCGCTGCTGGTGCTGTGTACCGCCTTCCGCGCCAGGCCAAATGCTTACCCGAATCTGACGGTCAAAAAGATTCCCAAACAGGTGCTTTCACGATGCGAGTGGGGGCACGACGATTACAGTCTGAAAGTCGAAAACCTGCCGAAAGCCCCGCCCAAAGCCGGACAACAGGCGTTGTTCGGAGAGGAGGAGGGCAAATAAATGAACCGACATGTCAATGCTATCGCTGGCCGTCTGAGCCTGCGGGCTCCGCAACGTCATTCACTGGAAATCCTCGACCGAATCACTGAAATCGCACCACCCAAAAAAGACGCCGACGTGCAAGCGGCGCTCGAAGCCATCCGCAACGAATTCCCCGGCGTGACCGATTTCGAACGCGAGTTTCCTTCGGTGTGTTTCGCGCTGGCAACGGGCGTGGGCAAAACCCGGTTGATGGGAGCTTTCATCAGCTATCTGCATCTTGCGCACGGCTTCAGCAATTTCTTCGTGATGGCGCCGAACCTGACGATCTACAACAAATTGATCACAGACTTCACGCCGAACACGCCGAAGTACGTGTTCAAAGGCATTGCCGAATTCGCCACCGATCCACCAGCGGTAATTACAGGCGACACCTATGAGCAGGAAGCCCGTACGCTGTTCGATGAATTGATCCGGTGCAAGGTAAACATCTTCAATATCTCGAAGATCAATTCTGAAGTGCGCGGCGGCAAAGCGCCCAGGATCAAACGCCTGTCGGAATACATTGGCGAAAGCTATTTCGAATATCTGGCTGGCCTGCCCGATCTGGTCTTGCTGATGGATGAATCGCACCGCTACCGCGCATCAGCAGGCGTGCGCGCCATCAACGAATTGAAACCCGTGTTGGGGCTGGAACTGACTGCAACACCCTTTGTCGAAACCAGCAAAGGCGCGGTGCCGTTTAAGAACGTCATCCTTGATTACCCGCTGGCACGAGCAATGGCCGACGGCTTCGTCAAAGAACCGGCAGTCGTGACGCGCAAAGACTTCAACCCGGCGGGAATGTCAGCGGAAGAGATCGAGCGGATGAAACTGGAAGACGGCGTGCGTTTGCACGAAAGCGTCAAGGTGGAACTGGAAACCTACGCCCGCGAATCTGGCAATAAGATCGTCAAACCCTTCCTGCTGGTCATCGCCCGCGACACGACGCACGCCAGCCAGTTGCTGCAATTGATTCAGGATGAAAAGTTTTTCGATGGGCATTACAAAGACAAAGTCATTCAGGTGGATTCCAGCCGGACGGGCGCGGAAGAGGAAGCGATGATCGAGCGGCTGCTGAAGGTGGAACACACCGAAGAGCCGACCGAGATCGTCATTCACGTCAACATGCTGAAAGAGGGCTGGGACGTGACCAACCTGTACACCATCGTCCCACTTCGCGCAGCCAACGCCCGCATACTGATCGAGCAATCCATCGGTCGCGGTTTGCGCCTACCTTACGGCAAACGCACGGGCGTCGCCGTCGTTGATCGTCTGAACATCGTTGCGCACGACAAGTTTCAAGAGATCATTGACGAAGCCAACCGAGCAGATTCGGCGATTCGGCTGCAAACCCTGGTGCTGAATCCGGATCAATTGCAGCAAAAGACAGTCACTGTCGTATCTCAACCTCAACTGGCCAGCAAGCTGGGATTCCAACCGGAACAGCAAACTGCCAGCACCTTCGTCGCTGGAAAGAACGAAGCGCCGGTCTTCACCAAACCCGAAGAACAGAAGGTCGCGCAGATTGCCTACGAGGTGATTCGCAAAATGGAGAACCAGCCCAGCGAAGTGCCATCGGTTGCGCATCTGCAAAGGCCCGAAGTGCAGGCTGCCATCGTGCGCGCAGTCGAAGAGCAATATCGTCCGGCTCAAATGACGCTGGAAGGAATTGTCGAGAAGCCGGACATCGCGGCGGTCGTGGCCAAAACTGTTGACGTAGTAGAACAGGAGACGATCAACATCCCCCGCATTTTGGTCGTGCCCAAAGGCGAGGTGAGATCAGGGTTCAAACCCTTCCAACTCAAGCTGGACTCGATGCGCTACCCGCCGCCGTCAGAAGAACTTTGGATTCAAACGCTGCGCACCAACCATTTGGAAGTGCTTTCGCTGGGCAAAGGCGGCATTGAAGAGCAGCGGCTTGAAGATTACGTGGTCAGCGGTTTGGTAGATTTCGATGACATCTCCTACGACGACCACGCCGATTTACTTTATGACCTGGCGGCACAGACGGTGCAGCATTTCAACAGCTACTTGTCCGAAGGCGACACGCGGAAAGTGCTGCGCTGCTTTCAGCGCGACATCACGAAATTTATCCATGTCCAGATGCAAGAGCATTACTGGGAAGAGGCTGTGGGCTATGAGGTGAAGGTCAGCAAAGGTTTCATGGAGTTGAGGAAAAGTGCCTATACAGCCTCAGCCACCGAACCGCCGCTGGATTACCGTGAATCGCCCGCCGACAAAAGCAATATGGCGAAATATCTGTTCGGCGGCTTTGATCGGTGCCTTTATCCTCTGCAAAAATTTCATTCCGACCCGGAGCGCAAACTGGCTGTGATTTTGGAACGTGAAGCTACAAAGTGGTTCCGGCCAGCGAATGGACAATTCCAGATTTTCTATAAAGTCGGGGCAGATCATAAGGAG
>CAZRXE010001666.1:0-3489 GCA_964603695.1 uncultured Heliomicrobium sp. | reverse complement strand
CGGCCTTGATCGGCGCGGCAATCGGCCTAACAGGAGCTTGGGCGCTGACGCGGCTGATGTCCGGGTTGTTGTTTGAAATCAGCGCCACCGACCCGCTGACCTTCGCCTGTGTCACTCTGTTGCTGCTGAGCGTGGCGCTGCTGGCGTGCGTCCTGCCTGCAAGACGCGCCGCCAAAATAGACCCGATGGTAGCTTTGCGGTACGAATGACTTCGAAGCGGAGTATTTAACCAAAGGCAGTGCGTCAAACCCGGAACGGACGTTGACACTCGGCAGCGTCGGTAAGCATTATGAAGCTATGATGACCACGGCAACGATCTCATACCGCAATCAAGTCCTGGCTGAGCTGGAAGCTTTACCGGATGAATATCTTCCGTTCGCCTTGCAGTTGGTGCGCACCTTTCGTGAAAGCGTCGCCTTGAAGCCGGCTGCCGCAAGCTTCCGCCAGGGATGGAGCGAAGCTCGACAAGGTGATGTGTCTCCGATTTCAAATTTATGGGATGACATTGATGTCGAATGAGTCCGAGAGACAGTCGCCCGTGGCAGTGCTCTACACGCCCGAATTCAAACGCAACCTCCGCCAACTCGCCAAGAAATACCGGCAGATCAAAACAAATGTGCAGCCATTGCTCGATACGCTTGGCCAAGGACAAACGCTCGGCGATCAAATCCCGGCGATCAGTATGAAGTCTTCAAAGTCCGCCTGCGGAATTCCGATAGCGGTAAAGGCAAGAGCGGCGGCTACCGCTTTATTTATCAGCGTCTAACGGATGGCTCAATCCTCCTCATCACCATCTATTCCAAAACTGAGCAGGCAGATATTGCGCCGAAAGAAATCCGCCAGATCATCTTCGATTACAAAGCCCAACAAGCGATGAATGAAGCGAGCAGCGAAACAACACCATCAGAAACCTCCGCCGAGAGTGAGACAGGCGGAACTCATAAGCTGTAACTGAAACTATTCAACTGAAGACGCGACATTCCACAACGGAGCGACTATGCTTATGCCATCAAAACGCGAAGAGTTTGCCCAAGAAGTAACAAAACAGATTTCTGGAGGTAACGCAGCATGGCGTCACTATCGCCCCGGCGCGAGTTTTTGAAACAAACCGCCGCCGCCGTCGCGGCAGGCATTTCACCGATGACCGATGTGCAATCATTCAAAACCTGGAAAGAGTTCACGGCCCATCAGCAAAAGCGCCGCAAATTGCTTTGGAGTCTGCTGGGCGATTTGCCTCTCAATCATCGCCCCCAACCGCCGAAGCTGATCAAAACGGAAAAAGGCCCAGGCTACACGCTGGAACGGCTGGAACTGGATTTGAACGGCATTGAGCCTGTGCCGGCGCTGCTGCTGATCCCGGACAAACGCCAAGCGCGCGCGCCGGGTTTGCTTTACATTCACTGGCACGGCGGAACCTATCCGACCGGCAAGATGGAATTGCTGACCGGGCAAAAAGTGCTGCCCGCGTACGCGCCGGTGCTGGCCGAAAAAGGCATTGTCACACTGGCGATTGACAGTTGGTGTTTCGGCGAACGGCAGCACAATCCGACGGGCAAGACCGGCGAAGAAGATGCCTTCAAACAAATGCTTTGGCGCGGACAGGTGCTTTACGGAATGATGATGTTCGATGAACATCGCGCCGTGGATTATCTGGTCAGTCGCTCCGAAGTTGATCCAAACCGCATCGGTGCATTCGGCCTTTCGATGGGCGCAACCAAAGCCTGGTGGCTGGCCGCGCTCGACCCGCGCATCAAACTCTGCATTGACCTTTGTTGCATGACGGACTTCGACGAGTTGATGAAGATCAACAATCTGAAAGGCCACGGCATTTATTACTACGTGCCGAGCTTGCTTAAACATTTCTCCACCGCGCAAATCAACGAACTGATCGTTCCGCGTCCGCACCTCAGCCTGAACGGGCGCAAAGACCTGCTGACGCCGCCGGCAGGCGTCGAGCGCGTGCGCGACCATTTGACGCCGCTCTATCAAAAATTCGGCAAGGCTGAAGACTGCCGCATTGACCTGTTCGATTGCGCGCACGAAGAGTTGCCGGAAATGCGCAAATTGGTTTTGGAATGGATGGACAAACATCTGGTCAACGGCTGACCCATCAGGGCGAGACAAGAAACTTTTCCTGAAACCTTCTGCACCCTTCGGCCACTCACCTCACGTAATCAACGACCGTCAGGATTCGTCCGCCCGCGAGTCGGCGCGGACGGGCTGTTCGGCAGATCGAGGTGCTAAGAAAGCAGCACCTCGCGCTTTTTTCGGAACTGGTTTTTCCAAACTTCCGTATGGGCAGCCGAACTAAAACCGCTCGACGCGCGGGCTTCATCAACAAAGAGGAAAAAGATGGTCAAGAAGAGATCACGCAAAATGTGGTTGATTGGCGGAGCTATTTTTGTGCTTGCCGGACTGGGAGTGACGAGCTTTGTCGTTATGTCCCGGCCCAAAAATGAAATTGATGCATCGCGCCTGACCGCCGTCGAACGCGGCAACATTACGCGCTCGGTGGTGGCGACGGGCAAAGTCGAACCCATCGCCAAAGTCGAAATCAAATCCAAAGCCAACGGCATCATCAAAGAATTGAAAGTGCAGATCGGCGACTTTGTTCAAGCCGGTCAGGTGCTGGCCGAACTCGACAAGGAAAATCTGGAAGCCCGCGTCCGCGAAACCAAGGCCGCAATGCTGGGCGCGGAATCGAATCTGAAAGCCGCTCACGCCCAACTGGAAAAAAACAAAGTCGAAGCCGAAGGCCCGGATGTTCCTTTCACCAAGCGCAACTTCGAGCGTTCGGAAAAGCTGTTGAAAGAAGGAGTGCTGCCGCAACAGTCTTATGACGACACGCGCAGCGCCTACGAACAAGCCGTCAATCGCCAGAACGTCGCGCGCGCGCAGCTTTCGGTCAGCGAAGCCAAAGTCGCACAGGCCAAAGCCGAAGTCGCGCAGGCGCAAGCCGCCGTGGATCGTTCGGTCGAAGAGTTGAGTTACGCGACGATTCGTTCGCCGATTCGCGGCGTGGTGCTTTCGCGCGATGTCGAAATCGGTTCGCCGGTGTCCTCGATTTTGAATATGGGCGCGGCGGCCACGCTGGTGATGGTACTGGGCGACATCAGTCAGGTTTACGTGCGCGGCAAAGTGGACGAAGCGGACATCGGCGTCGTCAAGCTCGGCCAGCCTTCGCGCATCAAAGTCGAAACCTTCAAAGACAAAACCTTCGAAGGAACCGTGACGCAGATTTCGCCGCTCGGCGTGGACAAAGACAACGTCGTCACGTTTGAAGTCAAAGTTTCGATCAGCAATCCCGGCGGCGAGTTGCGCGCCAACATGACCGCCAATGCCGAAATCGTGTTGGAAGAACACAAAGACGTTTTGCTAGTGCCGGAAAGCGCCGTCGTTTACGACGCGCAGCGCAACGCCACCGTCGAATTCCCGGCCCCGACCGCACCCAAAGGCAAAGAAAAGAAACCGATCAAAGTCGGCATCAGC
>CAZRXE010001665.1:0-9278 GCA_964603695.1 uncultured Heliomicrobium sp. | reverse complement strand
CGGTGCTGGCGGGCACGCGCAGCGGCGGCGTGTTTGTCAGCCAGTTGCCATGACAATTCGGCAAAGTAGACAGGACGGGCAGGATGTTTTTAGGCCAAAAGCAGGTGCGCGCTCCTGTCAATTCGGTCATCCATCCTGCGAATCCTGTCTATTGCTCATTCGCGGAGCTTTTAATTTGTGCCGAGCAATTGCTGAACTTCCGGCGAAGACAGATTGTCTTTGGTGACGGAGCGGACGCCGGTGTCAATGCGGCGTTCCGGCGATTTGCCGTTGAGTCTGTCCACCAGCGTTTTCACGCCGTCGTAGCCCATTCGATACGGGTTTTGGATAATCAGCGAATCAATCACGCCCGCCTTCAAATCTTCAATCAGGTTGGGACTGGAATCGAAGCCGACCAGCACGACTTTGCCTGCCAGCCCTTTTTGTTTGATGGCCTGCGCCGCGCCGACCGTTGAAGGTTCGTTTGAGGCGAAAAAGCCGTTTAAGTCCGGGTGCGCCGTCAGGATGTCCGTCGCGCGGTCAATCGAAATGGAGCGGTTGCCTTCGCCGAATTGGAACGCCGCGATTTGAATGCCGGGGAATTTCTGTTTGATCGTGTCTTGAAAGCCGCGCTCGCGTTCATCGGTCGAAACCGAGCCGGCTTTCAATCCCAGCACGGCAACTTTGCCTTTGCCGCCGAGCTTTTCGCCCATCCGTTCGGCGGCCATCACGCCGCCTTGCAAATTGTCCGTGGCCACGTAGGAAACATATTTTTCCGTGCCGATGCCGGAATCGAAGATCGTCACCGGAATGCCTTCGCGTTGGGCGCGTTCCAACACGGCAATCAGCGAATCGCGGTGCGCCGGGGCGATGGCGATGCCGTCCACGCGGCTGGTGATGGCGTCTTCAACAACATTGATCTGGCTGCTGACATCGTTTTCGACCGCCGGGCCTTTCCAGTAAATCTTGACGCCGGTTTCCTTGCCGGCGGCGTCCGCGCCGGATTTCACCGCCTGCCAGAAAAAGTTGGTGACACCTTTGGGAATGACGGCGATGGTGCGGGTTTTGGGAGCGTTGCCGCCGGCGCGGTTGCAGCCCAAAGATAATGAGACGACAAAAACTAAGACAAGGAGCAAAAGGGGGAACCAGGTTTTTTTCATCGGTTTTCAATTTCCTTTTGAATGGTTTTTTGATGCTTATTTGATATTTATCCGCAGCGTATTCGACGTTCGGCCATCCGCCGTCAGCGTCAACTCCACTTCGCCGCGTCCCGCCAAGCTGTTCGGCAACAAAATATTCAGTTGATCCAGCCCGACGAAATCGCCTTGCGGCCCGGCGTATTGCACGGGCAAAGGTGTGCCGCCGACGCTGACCGAAACACCGGACAGCGCGCTGCGAAAGCGTATGCCCGTTCCGAACAACACCAGAAAGACTTGATCGCCTGCCACGCCGACATCAATCGGCACGGGCACGAACCGGTTCTGCGCCGCGTCGAAGCGTAGGATCGGTTCATTGAGTTGCGCGCCGTTCGCATTGACGCGCAAGGCGAATCCGGCGGGAACATCCCGCCCTGAAGCGTTGGCGGCAAACAGGCTCGGAGCGACCGCGCCGACTTCGACCGTGCCGGTGGAAACCGTGCCGTCATCGGCAGTGATGGTGATGGCAGCGGTTCCGGCGGCGGTTCCCGGTGGAATCAGGACGTTGACTTGCGTGGCCGCGACGAAAAACAGAGGGGACAGGCGTTCGACGCCGGCGGCATCTCGCACTACAACGCGCGTTCCGGCCAGCACTGTCGGCAACGGCAGGCTGTTGGCGATGACCGTTTGCGTCGCCAGGCCGGTTCCAAAAGCTGCGACAATGCTTTCGGCGGCGATGGCCGACGCGCTGAAACTGGCGGCGGAGACGGTTGAAACCGGACGCGAGGTGGTCAGCCGAAATACGCCGCGTCCGTGTGTGGCTGCAAACAGGGTGTTCGTCGCCGCTTGATAGCGCACCATAAACGTGGCGACTCGAGGCATTCCGTTGCCCATTCGCTCCCACACTGCACCGCCATTCGTGGTTTGAAACACGCCCAGGTCGGTTCCGATGTAAATGGTGTTTGCGTCGTTGGAGTTTACCGCCACGGAAGTCACTGGCACGTCGGGCAAATTGCCGCTGATGTCCGTCCAGCTTTGGCCGCGGTTCGCGGTCATAAAGACATGGCCGGGCGTAGCGGGCGTCACTGAATTAAAGCCGGAAAAGACTGCAACGGCGCGCTGCGAATTGTTCGGGTCGAGCGAGATGTCGGTGACAAAGCGATTCGGCAGCGGCGATTTGGTCACGTTCGTGAACGTTGCGCCAGATGCCGCGCCGGCGTTGGCGGTGAATTGGATTGTGCCGTCGCCGGCACCGATCCAGACCAGTTCTTCGCCGTTCGCTCGGCTGGGATGCGCGGCAATGGCGGTCAAAAAGCCTTCGCCTTTGGTCAAGTCCGCGCCGAAACCGTCGCTGCTTGTGCCCAAGCCTGTCCAGGTGACGCCTTGATTGTCGGAACGATAGAGCCGATGCGTGCCGAAATAGATGACATTGCCGCTCGCTCCTGCGAAGCCCGTGTGCGAGGCCATCGGCGCGTAAAACGCCACTCGATCTGTCGGATTGAAATTGCCTTGACGCGCGGAACAGGCGAAACAACCGCGTCGCGTCCAGGTACTCCCGCCATTGAGCGAGATTTCCGGGCCGATCTGCGGCGTTTCGCCGCCGGAATTGTTCTGGTTGAAAAACGTGTGGTAGAGCGTTTGCGGATTCGATTGGTCAATCAAGGTGAAGCCGCCGTCGCCGCCGCGAATCAAATCCCATCCCAATTGGCCCGTGAAAAGATTGGTTCCGTTGTCCTGCGTGCCGCCAATGACGAAGTTCGGATTGGTCGGATGCACGGCCAGCGATTGAAACTGCGTGATGTTCAGCGTCCGGTTCACGCTTTTCCAAACCACTGTGCTTTCCGTGGCGTTGGCGGTTCGCCAGACGCCGCCGTCGTTACCGGTAAAAAGAAGATTGCGATTGGCCGGGCTGATGACGATGGCGTGCGTGTCGGCGTGCAGTCCGTCGCTGCCGTCGCCGCGACTTACGTCCGTCCAGCTTTGCCCGCCGTTCAGGCTGCGAAAGAGCGTTCCGCCGGCGTTCGCGGCGTTGGTTTGCGTGCCGTAATAAACGATGTTCGCGTCCAGCGGATCCACCGCCAGCGCCAGATTGTAATTGGCCTGACCGGCGGTTTGCGGCGAAGTCAGCCGGTTCCACGTCGTGCCGCCGTCGGTTGAGCGAAAGATGCCCAGCAGATTGTCGTCCGAGCCGGCGTAGGCCGCGTAAATCGTCGCGTTGGTCGAAGGTGCGATGGGCGGCCCGGCAGCCAGGCCGATGCGGCGAAATGGGGAACTCGTTGCCGTGCCCGTGGGCAAACCTACCGCCAGTTTTTCCCAGGTTCCGGGTTCGCCGCCGGCGGTCGAGCGATACAAGCCCAGTGTGCGAACCGCGGCAAACACGCGTTGCGGATTGGTTGGATCAATCAGCACATCGTGCGCGCTGAATTGGCCGTCGGTTCCGTCCGGATTGGCATTGCGCCAGGTCGCGCCGCCGTCAGTGGACTTCCATAAGCCGACTTGGCCGAGCGGCGCTTGTTCGACGCCGTCCGCCGCGCTCGCCGTTGAACCGAAGGTCGTGCAGGCAAACAGCGTGTTCGGTGCTGTCGGATCAATCACCAGTTGTCCGATTGAAGCATTGACGAAGGCGGGCTGAAAGGGTTCGCGGTTTGATGTCGGCCCGCTGAACTGCGTCCAGGTTGCGCCGCCGTCCGTGGATTTCAGCACGCCCAGGCCGTAGTAAGTGTCCGACGAACGATTGCCTTCGCCCGTGCCGACGTAAATGACGTTCGGGTTGGTCGGATCAATCGCGATGGAACCGACGGCCAGCGAAGGTTGTCCGTCGGTCAGCGGCGTCCACTGCGCGCCGTTGTCCGTCGAACGCCACAGCCCGCCTTGCGCCGCGCCGGCGTAAAGCGTTTGATTGGTCATGCCGTTGTAGCGTGGATCGAGCGCCAGCGCCGACACACGGCCGGAAACAGGCGCGCCCGGATTACTGAAAGTTTGCCCGGCATTGATCGGCGCAGGCCCCAGCGCTGCCCAAACCAACTGCTGCTCCGGTTCCATCTCAAAAGCTGCGCGCGACTGCCGCAGTCGCAGTTCCTCTTGTTCAAGCTGCTGGCGCATTCGTAGCGGCGCATCCGGCGGAATAGTTTTCGCCGGATAAGCACGTTGAAAGTAAAACCAGTCGTGGCGACGTTCGCCCGCTTCTTCTTCGCCTTGCACGACGGTGGCCGGTTCAATGGAAGGCCGTTTCAATCCAATCAGAAACGCGCCGACAGCGATTGCCGACAGTGCTATCACAAGAATGACTTTCGAGAATTGCTTGGAAAGTTTCATACAGCTTATTTCACCGTGAATTCATAATTGTTTTCGGCAATCGTCTGCCCGCGCGCGTCCAAGACTTTCGACCACAGCGTGTATTTGCCCGTCGCGCCGGCTTTGAAACTGACCGCCATCAACTTTGCCGAAGAGTCCGCCGGCAGCGTGACTTGGCCCGGCGCATTGCCTGACGCGACGACTTGCTTCGCGGCGTTTTCCACGCGCCAACTCACAGTCGCGTTCGGCACGGCGAACCAATGATCGTTGATTAACCAAAGTTCGGTATTGACCGTTTCGCCGCTTTGCCAGGTGTCGCGGTCGTATGCGAAAGAAGGCAACACCATCTGAAACGAACGCTGCACGGTGAAATACGCCTTGGTCGGTTGCCGGTAAAAATCCACCGCCGCCATAGTCACCGAAGGCCACAAATCCACCGCGTGAAAATGCAGTATGCCGCCGGACGGCTGATACTTGATGCGTCGCATACGTTCAATCGCCAATTGAAACAGGCGCGCCACGTAATCCTGCGTTTGTGGAATGTATTGCTGCAACGTCAGCCCATCGGGCGAACCCCAGGCGCGCATCGCTTCGGGAATTTGCAGCTTATGGAAAATCCAGTCTTCGGCGTGATCTTTGATCGGCCAGTGATTCGGCAAAAACTTGATCAAGCTTTCGTAATTCGGCAGCGCCGTCGCGCCGAGTTCGGAAATGAATTTTTCGTTGGTCTGCGCATACGCCCAGATGGTTCCACCGTACCAGCCCTCGTAAACGTGCGCGTCGCCGTATCGCCCCGTCGAACGCTGCACGGCGCGCCGCTGCGGATCGAGCGCATAAAGGCGCGGTTCCAGATGCTTGGTCAGGTCGCGGTAGTTTTCCAGCGACTCTTCATCGCTGGTCGCCCACAATGCCACCGAAGGATGATTCCGCGCATAGCGAATCAACGGATCGTAAAGCCGCGCGGCTTTCAAACTGAACGCGCGATCTTCCGGGTAAGCCGCTTCCAAAAAATCCTGAAAAATCAGCACGCCCGATTCATCCGCCAGATCGTAAAACTCCGGATTGCTGAAGTTGCAATGCAGCCGGATCATATTCACGTTCATGCCCAGCATCAGCTTGAAATCGCGCTCGTAATCCGCGCGACGCACTTCGGACTGAAACAGGTTGTAATAAAAATTCGTCCCGCGAATGAACATCCGCTTGCCGTTCAGGTAAAACTTCCAATCAATATGCTCAATCTCGCGAATGCCCACCGCCAAAGACGTTTGATCCGAAAGCTGGTCGCCGACACTCGCTCGCACATCCAGGGTATACAAATTCGGCTTGCCGTGATCCCACGTCCACCAAAGTTCCGGCTTTTCCACGTGCAGCACAAAACGCTGTTGCGAACCTGCGGCTGATAACGAGACGGTGGTATGGAGTGCGATTCCGGTTGGGGAAGAGAAATTTCGCGGCGTCAGCGAAAGCAGAATGTTTACTTCGATGGTCCCGCCTGTCCCATTGCTCCCATCGTTCCCCTCACTCCCATTTGCTTGCAGCGCCAAATTAACAAAGACATCGGCGCTGCCGTCTTTGTTAAGCCGAGTGTCAACTGCAATCTCTTTAATTTTCACCTCGCCGCGCGCAATCAATTTGACCGGTCGCACAATGCCCAGTGGCGTGATGTTGTCCGGTTTTTGATCCACCGCGCCGTAAGAACCTTTGATCGTGTAAGGCCGATGCCGCCAGTAATAACTGACCGGCGTCCAAACGCGCACGGCCAGTACGTTGCCGCCCTCGCGTTTGAGCTTGTCGGTCACGTCGAATTCATAAGGATCAATGTAACCTTCGTGCCGGCCCAGCAATTCGCCGTTCAAGTAAACGTCTGCGTGATAATCCGTCGCTTCGAACCGCAACCACAGCCGCTTGTTTTCCGAATTCAATGGTGCGGCGAAACTGCGCCGATACCACCATTCTTTTTGGCTGATCCATTCCGCCTCGCGCGAGTAAATCTTCGGCGCTTCCAGAATTTGTGTGTGAACAGTGCCGGGAACAGACACCAACCGCCAAGTCGAGTCATTAAACTCCGAGCGGTAAAACCCCTGCTTTTCGCCTTCAGACTTTTCCGCCCAATTCAATTTCCAAGTGCCATCCAGACTAATTTCCGAAATTCGCTCGGCTATCTCCTGCTTGATGTCGCCGACCGGACGAACCTGCTGCGTCTCAACTTTCAAATCTCGAATTTGGGTTTGCTGTTGACCTGCGGCTGATAACGAGATGGGTGTGGTGACTGCCAAAATTGGTTGGGTGAACTTTCTGTACTCTTTACGAGCTTCAGTGACCGTCAGCGTGTTTTTCCAATTAGGAAAGGCGAGGGCGATTTCGGAACCGTGTTTGTCGCCCGCCAATTTTTTGGCCGCGTAAAACTGCCGTGAGCCGATGCCGTGCCAATTCAGCGAAGCATCGAGTTCATAAAACCCCAGCGCGCCGTAATTTTCTTCGCGTTGGTAATAGACCAGATGCTTGCCGGGCAGGTCATCGAAGGCATTTTGATTGGGCGGCGTGATTTTGTGATCCGGCGGATTGTCTACTTCCCAGCCGTCCGGAAATTTGGTTTGTTCGGAACCTTCCATCCAGCGGGTGAACGGTTCGTAAGGCGCGGCGGAGACCGACGAAAAGAAAAAACCATAATCGGCGTTCGTCGGTGCGCCCGCCAGCGAAGTCCGCCAGTACAACACCGGGCTTCCGGCGTGAAAAACAAATTCCCAACTTTCGCCCGCGTTGCCGAACTTCGCGCCGGACAGTCGAACGCGCCCACGCAACGGCCCGGCTTCCAAAATTTCAACTTGTTCAAACGCGCCGCTGCGTTGCGCCGCCGCCAAAAACGTCCCGAAGCCCGCGCTCTTTTGCCCGAAGGCCAACTCTTCCGCGACATCCGGCGAAGTGTCAATCAGATTCAACATTCGCTGCTCGCCGGCGGACTTGTTAAATGCCGCGACCAGCGCCGGCTCGGTCTTTTCCAAACCCAGGTTGATCAGCACGCCGAACCGATCATTCGCCAATTCCATGCGCCCAACGCCGACTCGCCGCACCGTCACGTTCGTAGTTCCGCCTTCAGGCGGTTGCCTTCCAGGTTCGCCGTTCGTTGTCACCAACCGAAATTCCGGCCGTTTGCCTGGAATCAGCGTCGCCGGAAACAGCAACTCCGCCGATTTGATCGAACCATCGCTGTGACGTTCGCCGACGACAATTTGCGAAAGTATTTCTCGGCCTTCGGGCGAAACTACGCGCAGTTGTTCAGCACGGGCTTCGCCTGCGGCAAAGTTCAATTTGACGGTCACGACTTCATTGTCGCGGCGGTAAATGCCTGTCGGTTCTTCCAGCGTGATGCGCCAGGATTTGGCTGAAGTCTGGGCGGATCGGGTAGTAAAGGTGAAAGACGAAAGGCAGAACAGCGCAGCCGCGAACGCCACGGTGAGAAAAGCAATTCGGAGGCTGCGCGCTTTTTTTATCGCGGGCAGGGATGCCCGCGCTCCCAGGAGTTTCATCATTTTTTCTCGCCGAGTTTGAGTTTGAGTTGGCTGATGCTGAAATCCAGCCAGCCGCGCTCATTGCTGTTGCGGCAGCGTTCGCGCAGGATTTCGAGCGCTTTCAACTTTGCGGCCAGAGCCGTCCGGTTCGTCGCGTCGGCAGCCAGCGCGATGTCTCCCAGATGCAAGGCTTCGACGGCTTGCCCGGCTAACGCGCGTTCCATTGCCAGTTTGGCCACAGTTTCAGCGCCGCCCGCCAGTTTCACGACATCGGCATAGACCGAACTGACCGGCGTTTCGTACATCGCCGCCGGATTCAGATCGAACCAGCCGACATAGCCTTCATAAATGCCGCGCACCGACCAACTCAACTTGCCGTAGCTTTCGCCGATGTCCAGCGCCGCCGGCAGCTTGATTTCATTCATCAACGTCCAGACATCCTTGCCCGCGTTCATGCCTTTGATGGTTTCGTCGTGAACGAACTGAATGGCGTCTCGATACCGTGTTACTCGTTTGGTGATTTCGGCATTGCCCGTTACCGGCAGGCCGTGCGACGGCAGCATAATTTCCGGCTTGAATTCCAGCACCTTGTTTAGCGAATTGACGTAATCCAGTGCCCAGCGCGGCTGCGTTCCGCGCAAGGTGTAAATGTTTGGGAACGAGTCGTAGTAGTTGTCGCCGACGAAAGCCGCTTTGTATTTTGGAATCCAAACCGTCGCGTGATCGTAAGTTTCGCCCGGCGTACTCATGACGACGAACTTCACGCCGCCGAGTTCAAATTCGTATTTGTCGTCGAAGAGAATCGTCGGTTCGATTTTCGCGCCGTAATTGCCGGGCCATGCCGGCGCAGCGGCAGGAATGGGCAAGGCGAATTGCGCGGCATTGCGCAGTCCGTAAAAACCATTCAGCCGCGCCATGTAATGCTGAAACTCCGAATGGTTTTTCTGCGCGATGATTTGCGTGCCGGGTTGTTTCCAGGCAGCGATGCCGCCGATGTGATCGCCGTGCGCGTGCGTCAGGATGATGTATTTGATCGGGCCGGCGCTTTCTGCCGTCAGCAGTCGTTTGTGCAAAGCGGCATTGAACGGCATCGAAGTATCAATGATGACATTGCCTTCGCTGGTTTTGACCAGAAATGTGTTGCTGAAACCGATGGCTTGAAGGATGTCGTCGTTTACTTTCAAAGCCTTCTTTTGATCCTGCCCGACGCGAATGGCTGTGATCGGATTGACGGGAATTTGATCCTGTTGCGCGGACAAGCGCGCAGGCCAGATCAGAAGCAGCGAAAACAAGATTGCTAAACGGCGGGAGAGTTTCATTGAGTGAGGCTCCAATCCAGCCACGGAGACCACCGAGAACA
>CAZRXE010001664.1:0-3390 GCA_964603695.1 uncultured Heliomicrobium sp. | reverse complement strand
ATCGGCCCGCCCTCGAAGATTTTGTAATCGCCAGGAACTTCAAACAGTGTTTTGGGCTGCTCGCTGCGGTTGATGCCGGTCAGCCGATAGATGGTTTCGCCCAGCCGAGGGTCTTTGTGTTTGCTCAGGATGACGACTTTTAAGTCGGTCGCTTCCCAGCGTTCGGAAACGATTTCGATCAACCGGTCATTGCCGATTTGTCCGATGGGGATGGTCACGGTGGTGCGCACGCCTTCGGCTTCGACGCCTTCGATCATTTGTTTGCCCAATCCTTCTATTTTTACCTGCCCGGACGCCGACGGAGGCTGATTGGGCGATTGAGAATTCGATGGCGGCGAGAACTTGCGCGCAATGTGGCTGCCTTCATCCAGCATGTAATTCACGCCGGCGACCGGGTCGTAAATGAAAACCACTTTGGGCGCGTCGCCGCTGATGACAAACGGCCCGCCGATGGCCAGCGTTCTTTCCAATCGCGTGCGGCCTTCGCTGTCGCGGTAAAACTTGCCGCCGCCTTTGTTGGTGATACGCGTGCCGTCGGCCAACACTTGAATGTTTTCCGTAACGATGGTGGCGGAATATGGCGCACCTTTGACCACCTTTCCGCCGAAGCGAATTTCAGACAGCAGTAATTCAAACTGTCCGCCCGGAGGTCCGCCCACGCCTGGCGGAGGGCCGCCGCGTCTGCCAGGTTGCGCGTTTGCGATTGACGCCGGCAACAACAACGCAATTCCAACCATCAACCAATAAAGTCTTTTGTTCATTCAATCCTCCTTCACTGCCTGACTAACCGAATGGCCAGCGGAACGCCGTCCAGACCGACGCGCAAATCTGCTTTGACCATTTCGTTGCCGCGTTCGGCGTTGAGCGGCAAGCCCATGGCGATCAACGTCGTGCGCGGCACTTCCACGCGCACCACCAGACTTTCTTCAGGCGTGGCCGAACCGGCGGCGTAACTGAGCGGAATGTAGCTTGCGACCAACTGATTTTCCTGAATCGTTGGTTGCGGACGCCGCAAGTGTTTCGGTCTCACCGCGCGTTCCCGATCAGCCAGCCTCGGAGCCGCGTCCGGCGGCGGTTCGGAAACTTTCAGAGCCGGACTGCGCGGCGTCAGGGTCGGCGTGGGCGAAGCGTCGGCCACAATGTTCTTTTGCTCCGATGTTTGTGGCCGCCAGATCGAAACAGCCAGAGCAATCGCCGCCGCCGCCGCCAAAGTCCAAACCCAGGGCGTTTTCATCAATGGTCGGCGAACCGGCATTGGAATTACATTCGACGCTGCGGCGTTTGTCTGCCGCGCTTCAAACGCTGCGCGCAAGGATTGTTTGATTTGTGCCGGGGCCTGCTCATCGCCAGTGCTTTCGGCCAGCACCGACAAGCTCCGGCTCAACGTTCTTTCGGCGGCCAGCCGCGCGCCGCAAGCTTCGCACGCCGAGGCATGAGTCAAGGCCATGAGTTTGTTTTTGGACGAAACCGCCTCGCCATCAACCAATTCAATCCTGGACAACTCAATCACGAATTGTTCAAAGTCCTGACAGTTCATAATTCACTTCCTGCGTGCGCCAGATGGCCGGACGCCATTCTTGTCGCTCGCAACAGTTGCAGCTTTTCGATGAGCATCGTTCGCGCGCGATTCAACCGCGAACGAACGGTTCCGACAGGGCAGCCGACCACGTCCGCCGCCTGTTCGTAAGTCATTTCGTGCAGATTGCACAGCACCACGACTTCGCGGTAATGCTCCGGCAAACTCAATACCGCCTGCCGCACCGCGTCCACCGTTTCGCGCCGCGTCAAATCAAGCAACGGATCATCCGGCGCGCTCAATTGATCTTCCGCGCGCAACTCTTCTCCGTCGGCCTCGCCATCAATCGAAACGAAAGTCCGTTCGCGCTGCAACCGGCGCAACACGCGATGCCTGCCCATTCCGAACAAATACCCCGCCACGGTTCCGCGCGTCGGGTCGAACAGATGAGCGTCGCGCATCAATTCCATAAACACATCCTGCGTCACGTCTTCAGCCAGCGCATGCGAACCGCTCATGCGCAAAGCGTACTGGTAAATGCCCGCTTGCCGCCGTTCGTAAAGTTGCTCGAAAGCATCCGCATCCCCCGCCAACATCCGCCGGAGCAGTTCTTCATCACTGGGAACTGCGGCCATTTTCATCGCTTTCGCTCTGTCGCTTTCTTTATTCCGAATGCCAGCCGGCGCTCGGCTACATCAGCAATGGACGCCAAAACGGAAAACAGTTCCATTCAATTTTGGGCGATGGCGAGGTTATTTCTTCCCTGTTTCTTTTGGAGCTTTCCCTGGTTCCTTGAGGGTCAGTTCCAGCGTTCGTGCCTGGTAGGTTTCGTTGCCTTCGGCGGTGGGGAAGGCGATTTCGATCAAGCGCCAGCCGTTTTCTTCACCTTTCAGGACGCCGCCTTGCGCGGACAAGATGGACATTACGCCGCGAACACGCAGCAGGTAATTTCGCCCGGACAAACCTTCAAGCTTCACAGCCAGACGGTTTGTTGTTGGCGTCGTTACTTCCAGCACTTTCAGGGAAGCTGTGCGGTCGCCGATCTGCGTTTGCTCAAACGGCGGTTCAAATTCGATGCCGTCGCGAAAGCTGATTTCCACCATCGCGCGCCGCTTGAGTGAGACTTCCAATTGGCAAACCGTATTCGCACCGTAAAACGCCGGCGTGAATTTGACGGGCTTGCCGTCCACTGTGACGCGCGTGATTTTGGCAAGCGCGGGCAGCGCCGGCGCGAGCAGCAGTTTCAATTGCTCGTCGTCCTGTTTTTCAATCTCGAATCTCAAAGTTGAAATCTGCGTGCGCTTGAGACTGAAGCTGAGCAGGCTGGATCCGAGCCGATAATTTTTCACGCGCAGCACTTCCCACGCGGCGGGGAGTTGCGGCGCGATGCGCAAGGTTTTGTTTGCCGCGTCCGCGCGCAAACCCAGCAATCCGCGAACCAGCGGCGTGACGACCATTCCAGTCGAAAACAGTTGGTGCGGCACGGATTCATCCAGCGGGCGGTAAAAATCGCCGGAAAGGATTTCCGGGTGCGCACCCAGCGAATGATCCAGGCCGAGATTGGCCAGTTGCCGCAAATGCGCGAAGCCCGAATGCGGACGGCGGTATTCGTATTCGGCGCAGGCGACAAAGCCCGTCAGAAAAGGCCAGACGCCGCCGTTGTTGTAGGCAATCGGATCGTAAGCCGGACTCTGATTGCCGAGCATTCGCGCGCCCCAATCCGTGCTGATTTGCGCGCCGCTCAAACCGTTGATGGTTTCGCCGACTCGTTTGGAGTCGAGTTGGCCGAACATCATCGGCACGGCAGCCCAGGCGGTGACTTCGTTGTTTTGCTTGCCGCCTTTGGTCAGCGCGTAAGCGTAGCGGTTGGTTTG
>CAZRXE010001663.1:0-7866 GCA_964603695.1 uncultured Heliomicrobium sp. | reverse complement strand
GCGGAATGGCTGTCCAGAACCGGTCTCCCATTGCTTCAAATTCGCGCAGGCTTTGGGTCAGATATTCTTTCGCTTTATCCGTCTCGACATCCTTGACGTAAAACATGCCCAGGATGTTATGCGCCAGCGCCAATTCCACGTCTTGCCAGGGTTCAAACAGCGGCAGACTCTGCTGCGCTTTTTGCAACGCCAGCGAACGGTATCTCTCACTGCCGCTGATGAGCGCCGCGAACGCCTGTGTGCCCAACACATGTGCCAGCGCCGGACGGTCGTCTTCGATCTGTTTGACGTTGACCGTTTTGAAGGCGGCGTCGTTCGCTTCCTTGAGGCGTCCGATCAGATTGAGCGACCCCACACTGTCCACCCAGGTCATCATGACCCAGGCTTTGTCGCCGCGCGCTTCGGCCAATTGGCGCGCAAAGGCAAGCACGGCAAGCACACGTTGGTGTTCTCCCATTAACTGAAAACGCAGTATTTGCCGCGCCAGCGCGTGGCGGAAGCGTAGATTGATGAATTGCGGCTGCGCCTGAATTAATGTCGTGCGTTCGTTATCGTTGCGCGCCGCGATGAAGGCGGCGGCCAGACGGCTTTCGGCGGAATCCTGCTGAAACGGCGTCGGCTGGTTGCGGCCAAAGCTTGCACATCTGTCCGGCGATGACCAAAACACGAAGCCGAAAACAAAAAACAGCACGATGGCAAACCGAAGTCGGCTGAAAAGACTCTTGACTGAACAATTCAAGAAGGGCGTGCTCATACTCCTTACCTCCGTCACCTGGGTTGAGAAAAAATGGCTTGCGCGAACTTTTCGCGATTTCAAAAACAGTAAGCTTTCATTCCAGTGCTGGGCCGTAACGCTTATTCGTGTCGTAAAGCTTTGATCGGGTCTACCTTTGCCGCGCGCATCGCCGGATAAATTGCCGCCAGCAAACTGACCATCACGGCGAACAAAATCGCGCCGCCCCACAAATACCATGGGATTGAAAAGAACTCGACGTAGCGGACCGCCTGCCCGGTTTGCCTGACGATCCACCTATTGGCCAGCGCGTTGGCGACGCGGTCAATTCCCCAGCCGGAAAGCACGCCCAACACGCCGCCCAGCAAGCCGATCAAACTGGCCTCGACGAAAAAGATGCGCATGATTTCGCCGTCCGAACCGCCGATGGCTTTCATTATGCCGATTTCGCGCGTGCGTTCGCGGATGGACATAATCATCGTGTTCGAGATGCCGAACGAAGCCACCAGCAAGGCGATGCCGCCGATCAAGGCCAGGCTGCTGTTGATGATCAGGAAAATACGCTCGATCTCTTCCAGTTGGTTGGTCACGGAAAAGGCGCGGAAGCCCAGTTGCGTGACTTTTTCCGTGACGGGTTTGATGCGGCTCGGATCGGCGACGCGCAATTCGACGGCGCGGTAAGTTTCGCCGGCTTGCCCCATCAAAGCATCGCCCATGCGCTCCATCGGCGACAGGTTGGTCTTTCGTAACTGTTTGGCTTGCTCCATCGGCACATAAAAGTCGGCATTGCCGAAGGGGCCGAAGTTGACGCCGCCCTCACTTTTGAGCACGCCGACGATGCGATAAACGCGCCGTTCAAAACGGCTTTCGTCCGGCTCATTTTCGGCTGCTCCGGACGATTCGCCGGGAATGTTCATCAGCGGAATGCCGAACACATTTCCTCCGCCGTCGCTGCCTCCCGGCAGTGACAGCAACAAGACGTCTTTGCCAATGACTGCCTGCGCGTCGCGTCGGCGCTCTTCGTCGCTTTTGTTGGGCAGGGTTTGGAACGGCCCGTTGTTGGTATTGCCGCGAATGTTGCGGCGTTTGCGGAAGGCTTCGGCGGTGAAGGCGCTGAGGAAGTTTTCGTTGACGACCATTTCGTCGCTGTTATCGCCGGCAAATCCCTTCCCGGCCAGAAAGGTTCTGAAGCGAGGATCGTTGCCTGGCGTCGCCCCCGCGATCATCTGGAACCGTGTGCGGTCGTTGAACCGAATGTACGCCGTGAAGGTGACAATGGGCGCGGCAAAACGCACGCCTTCCAGTTTTTGAATTTCGGAAACCGCTTCGTCATTGAGCATGCGCCGCGCTCGGTTGAGCCGTCTGCTGTTTTCTTCCAGGTTTGGCGAGTTCGGCGAGTTCGATGTAGGGCTTGCGGCTGGGTTTTCAGGCGATTCGTCGGACTCCTCCTCGTCAAGTGATGTGCGGCCTTCTCGTAAAACTAGCAGGTCGTTGGCATCCGCGCCGATGACGGTGACGGCTGTGAAAGCGTCCATCCGCGCGAAGGCCTGGCCGATGATGTTTTGCTGCAATCCAATGCCGAAACTGACCATTGTCACAATCGCCGCCACCCCGACAATGACGCCGATGACGGTGAGCGCGGTTCTTAATTTGGCTTGCCGCAGATTGCGCAACGCCAGCGCGATAATGTCCGCGAAATTCATAGTCCGCCCTCCATCACCCGCCCGTCTTTCAGCCGGACGAGCTGAGTCGCGTATTGCGCGGCGAGTTCTTGATCGTGCGTAATCAGCACAATGGTTTTGCCGTCGCGACGGCGCATTTCGTCCAGCAAGCCGATGACTTCGGCGGCGCGGCTGCTGTCCAGATTGCCGGTGGGTTCGTCGGCCAACAGCACTTGCGGTTCGTTGGCGATGGCACGGGCGATGGAAACGCGCTGCTGTTCGCCGCCGGAAAGTTCAGAAGGCAGATGATCCGCGCGCGGCGACAGGCCCACGCGGTCGAGCAATTCCAGCGAACGGCGGCGACGCGCGGCTTTGCTCAAGCCCGCGAAAGCCAGCGCCAGCGACACGTTTTCGCGGGCGGTCATCGTCGGAATCAGATTGAAACTTTGAAAAATCATGCCGACGCTGTGCAGCCGGTAACGCGACATTTCCCGCGAAGACAGCGGCGCAAGGCTCCTGCCGTCAAACAAAATGTCTCCGCCGGTCGGACGATCCAATCCGCCGAACAAATTTAGCAAAGTGGATTTGCCCGAACCACTGGTTCCCAGAATCGCCGCGAATTCGCCGCGTTCAATCGCCACGGACACTTCAGACAAGGCGCGAACGGTTTCCGCTTTCATCGGGTATTCGCGCGACACGTTTTGAGCTTCAAGAATAGGCATTTCAATTTGTGGTGGAAATAAAGCACGAGACCAAAATAATCCGGCAGATAGATAGGATTTTCAGGATTTCTTCAGGATGGACAGGATATTTTTCGGGGGCCATCGGCAAGCCTTTCGTTGCTCCTATCAATCCTGTGACAAATCCTGTGAATCCTGTCTTTGCCGCATTGACCTTGCATACAAACTGCTCAGTGAATCAACTTCGGTTCAAAGTCTTCCAGCGCCTCCAGTGACGGCGATTCTTCATCCAGATTCCAAATCTCCAGTAATTCGCGCGGGACTTCGGTGACAAAGCGCGAAGGGCGATGCAGCACGGTTTGCCGCGCGCGGTCGCTTTCGACCAGCGGAAAGCAAACATAAAGCTCATCCTGCGCCCGCGTCAGCGCGACGTAAAAGAGGCGACGCTCTTCTTCCTCGCCTTCGGCATCGCGCAAACTGCGGCTGGAAGGAAAACGCCCGTCCGCCGCCCAGATTAAAAACACCACGCGCCATTCCAAACCCTTCGCCTGATGGACGGAAGACAGCGCCAGCTTTTCGTCTTCGTCGCCGCCGCTGACCACGTCTTCGCCGACGGTCGCGCCGGGCGGCGAAAAGCGTTCGGTGTTGATCAGCGCCAATTCGCTCAGGAAAGCGTCCGTCGTCTCGAACCGCAGCGCGAAGTTGGCCAGTTGTCGCAAGTCTTCTTCGCGGGCGTCGGCGTTTTCGTAATTCTCTTGCAGGTAGTCCAGATAACCGCGCGCCAGCACGGCTTCGATTTGTTTGGCGGGATGGTTGACGGTTTCGGGCGCGATTAATTCCTTGACCAGTTCGCCGAATTCGCGCCAACCGGAGGCCGCGCCTTTCGGCAAGGTCTTGGCAAATTCGTCTGCTCGAACCAATGCCAGCGGTTCCGCCGCGTAGGCTAGGCGTTCCCAGACGCGCGCCGCCGTTGCGTTGCCGATTTTCGGAATCAGCTTCAGCACTCGTTTCCAGGCCAGTTCGTCACGCGGATTTGTGACCAATCGCAGGTACGATGTCACGTCCTTGATGTGCGCCTGCTCGAAAAAGCGCACGCCTGACCGCACCTCGTAAGGAATGCCGCGCCGCGTCAGTTCCAGTTGCACTTCCAGCGAATGAAAGTGCGAACGATACAGCACAGCCATTTCATCCAGCGGCACGCCTTCGTCGCGCAATTCCAAAATGCGCGCGGCGACGAAGGCGGCCTGCTGTTCGGCGTCGCGCGCCGGAATCAGCGCCGGCATAAAGTCGCGGCTTTTGCGCACGGCTTGCAGATGTTTCGGAAACTGCTGCCGGTTATTGGCCACCGAAGCGTTGGCGAGCATCAGGATTTCCGGCGTCGAGCGGTAATTGCTTTCCAGTTTGAAAAGCTGCGCGTCCGGGTAACGCTTTTGAAACTCGTAGATGTTTTTGAAGTTCGCGCCGCGCCATCCAAAAATGCTTTGGGCGTCATCGCCGACCACCATCAGGTTGCGATGTTTGGCGGCGACCAAATCCACAATCTCCGCCTGCAAAGTGTTGGTGTCCTGATATTCGTCCACCAGCACGTATTGAAACTGGTCTTGATAAATCGCCGCGATGTCCGGCTTTTCGCTCATCAGCCGTTTCCAGTTGACCAGCAGATCGTCGTAATCCATCGCGTTTCGTTCCAGCTTGCGCTGTTGATAAAGGCTGTCCACGCGCTTGATCGGCTGGGTCAGCAATTCAAAGTGCGGATATTTCGCGGCGATCATTTGTTCAAGCGGCGTGTCGGTGTTGGTGGCGAAGCTGAACATTTCGCGCAGCACTTCGCCTTTGGGAAAGCGGCGCGCCTTGGTGTCAATCGCGGCTTCTTCAATGCAGGCGTCAATCAGGTCTTTGGAGTCCTCGGCATCGAGGATGGAAAAGTTGTTTTCGTAACCCAGGCTGACGGCGTGGCGGCGCAACAACCGATTGGCGATGGAATGAAACGTCCCGCCCCAGACTCTGCGCACATCGGCGGCCAGCAGGCTTTCCACGCGGCTGAGCATTTCGCGCGCGGCGCGATTGGTGAAAGTCACCAGCAGAATGCACGCGGGTGCGACGCCGGCTTCGATCAATCGCGCCACGCGATAAGTCACCGTGCGCGTCTTGCCTGAACCGGCTCCGGCAATGACCAGCAACGAGCCGGCACCGGCCGTCACCACGGCGCGCTGTTCATCGTTCAACACGTCGCGGTAATTGACCAGCCGCCGGCGCGGCGCATCCGTTTTGATGATGTACTTTTTCATTCTTTCGCGGTTTCCGATGGATTGGGCTTGAGTGTAGCGCAGAGGGCTGACTACGGAAAAACTATCCGCGAAATGTTGATCTTTTTTGTCGTGCGAAACTTGTCTTTAGTGTTGACACTGGGGGCACAGCGGTCAGCTTCGCTGGAAAATGTATAGACTTCAAGAAGAAGAAATGTAGCGCAACCTCGCCAAGGTTGCGTTGGTGTGGAGCAAAGATTTGTTGGCAGCAAAGGGTTTGGCAAACCAGCCGCGCAACCTTGGCGAGGTTGCGCGACCGTTGCCGCGACATTTCTTTTTCTTGAAAGCTATAGCAGCGATGCAGCGTCTGTTTCCTCCGGCCCAGGAAATCGCACCGCCGCAAGCAGAAAAAGGCTCGTTCGATATTTGCGTCGGACCGCAGCATGACGCCAATCTCGCACGAGCGTTTCCACCTCCGGCACTTCCGCCATGCTTGTTTAGACCGCCACGCGCCTGCCGACCACCAAGCGATAGCCCGCCAGCAGCAGGATTGAGCCGAGAATTGCCGTGATCCATCCCGCTGAATAATCCGGCCCTGCCCATAGCATTCGTCCGACGAAGGTGCCGATCAAGGCTCCGACCATGCCGATGATGGCAGTGATGACGGTCCCACCCGGGTCTTTGCCGGGCATCAAAAGCTTCGCGATGATGCCCACGACCAAGCCGAACAAAATTTGACCAATGAGATGTCCCATAAATTCTCCTTGCAAAGGCATCGTCGCCAAATTTTCACGCGAAAACGAATATTGTCAGCAACGACGCAACGTGATTTTTTTCGTGTACGGCAACAGACCGCAATCTGTATTCGCCTGTTTCAACTCCCACTCACGACCCGCCGAATTTGGTTTCCGGCATCCCGGCGTCAGATCAACGCAAGCGCCACGCCACGCGAAAACAGGCCAAAATCTCTGGCGCGAATGCGGCACAGCGCATACACTCTCGCACCACTATGCACCCATTCTTACTCCTCCTGATCGGCATGGCCGTCGTAGTCGGCGGCATTCTGTGGCTGCGGCTGCACGCTTTTTTGGCTTTGTTGCTGGGCGCGCTGGTCGTGGCGGCGTTGACGCCGCACGACGTGTTGCTGCAATACGCGCTGGCCAAAAAGATGAGCGCGGCGGCTTCGCAACAATTGGCCGGACAACCGTTCGTGGATCGCGTCGCTGAAGGCTTCGGCAAAACCGTCGGCCAAATCGGCATTGTCATCGCTATGGCTTCGATCATCGGCGAATGCATGCTGCGCAGCGGCGCGGCGGATCGCATTGTTCGCGCGGCGCTCAAACTGCTGGGCGAAAAGCGCGCGCCGCAGGCATTTTTATCGAGCGGTTATTTGCTGGGCATCCCGGTCTTTTTCGACACGGTGTTTTATTTGATGGTTCCGCTGGTCAAAGCCACGCGCTTGCGCACCGGCAAGAATTATCTGCTCTACGTGTTGACGGTGGTGGCGGGCGCGACGATGACGCATTCGCTGGTTCCGCCGACGCCTGGGCCGCTGTTTGTCGCCAATCAATTCAACGTCAATCTGGCAACGATGATCGTCGCGGGCTGCATTGTCGGCGCGGTGACGGCTTCGTCGGGCTATGTTTACGCGCTGTGGGCGAACCGGCGAATGGAAGTTCCGTTGCGCGAGTCCGAAGAATCGCTGCGACATCTGGAAGCCGTGGCCGCGCGCGAGGAAAAAGACTTGCCCGCGTTGTGGGTTTCCTTGCTGCCGATTGTGCTGCCGGTGGTCTTGATTACGCTCAACGCCAGCCTGACCGGCGCTCAGCAAGGTTGGATGAAGGCGCTGGTGTTGATGGGCGACAAAAACATCTCGTTGATTTTGGGCGGGGTCATCGCGCTGCTGGTGCTGTGGCGTTCGAGTTCGTCCAAGCAAGGGGAAGATTCCGTCAAAGCCGCACTGGCCGATGCGGGCGTGATTATTTTGATTACCAGCGCGGGTGGTGCTTTCGGCACGGTGCTGCAACAAACCAACATCGGCGCGTTTATCGAGCGAATGGCGGCCGGCTATCAATCGGCGATTTTGCCGATGGCTTTTGCGCTGACGGCACTGATTCGCACCGCGCAAGGTTCGGCCACGGTCGCCATGCTAACCGCCGCCGGAGCCTTTTCCGGCATCGCCACGGCGCAGCAACTCGGCTTTCATCCGGTCTATCTGGCGCTGGTCATCGGCTGCGGCTCGAAGCTGGTGATGTGGATGAACGACAGCGGCTTCTGGGTCATCACCAAAATGAGCGGCATGACTGAAAAAGAAGGTTTGAAGGCGCTGGTTCCGATGAACGTGATTATGGGCGTGCTGGGATTGTTGGTAACGATGCTGGGCGCAAAACTCTTTCCACTGATTTGAAAAGACCATGACTGACAACAAACGCAAAAAAACACCTGAAGAATTGCGCAGCCATCGTTGGCTGGGCGCAAACGACATGCGTGCGTTCGGCCATCGTTCGCGCGCCAAGCAGATGGGGTATTCCGCCGAAGATCACGCG